>JAHZJA010001122.1 GCA_022601155.1 Deltaproteobacteria bacterium
GGGCGATATGCGTGGGCCACGACAGCGAAGGAACGACCTGCTTGCTCGACGCCGAGGACCCCGGGTGTACCGGTGGTGCATGCGTCGCGCCTTGGTTCGTGACCTGCCGCAGCCAGCCCGACACGACCGGCAGTCAGGGGTACTGCGTCGACGCACGGTTCGATGACCGCGGCGCGGGAGCCTGCGTGGCGAGCACGGCGAGCTTTCCGGTGTGCGACGACAACGGGGCGGCGTGCCAAGACGCTCGACCGGGGACGCGGCTGGCCTACTGCGATGCCGACGAAGACGGGCGCCTGCTCGCGAGCGAGTGTTGCCACCGCAGCCTGGGGGCAGTGCCCGACGACGAAGGCAACGAGCGCTGCGATCCGGTGCTACAGCCGGGGGTGAGGGCGGTGCCCCGAGCCAGCCGCAACGATTTCCTGCCGGAAGTGACGCGGGACTGTGTCTGCACGGACTTGTCTGCCGCCTCGGCTGCGTGCCGGGAAGCGGTCGCAGCGACCTGCGTCGACGACGAAGGCCGCGTGCGTCCGGAGCGAGAGGGCGAGTACGCGGTGAAGGCCGTCACCCGTCGTGGTGGTGTCATCTACGACCCTGCGATCAAGGGGTTCGAGTGGCAGCCGGCCGACTGGGGCGGGGTCCCGCGGGCGGCTGCCGAGGCCTGCGCGCAAGAGCGTGGCCTGATCGCTCCGCGTACGGTCGAAGACGGCTGGCGTGCCAATGATGCCTTCGACCAACGCGCGGAGAACTTCGAGGATTTCGACCGCGCGATGTGCTCGGGGCAGCAATACACGGTGGTCTTTCAGCCGCCCGGCGACGGTGAGTTCGTGCGAGACAAGCTGGGCAACACGCTGCTGGGCAAAGAGGTCTACACGTTCGAGACGCCGCAGTTTCACGTGGTGCCCGGCAGTGGATTTCCCTCGGACAACCTGCGAATCGGGGCGTGCGACGACTTTGCCCTGAGCTTCTCCAACAAGTACGACCTGTCTCCCGAGAACCTGGCCAAGATCGAGATCTGGCACATCGACGAGACCGGCGAGCGGTTGCCTCCGCTGCCGGGCTGCCCCCTGCAGCCAATCGCAGGCGGGATGGGCTGTGTGGAGACCGACGACGAGCGTCAGCAGCGGGGCGGTGAGTGTGTGCCGCCGTGCCTGACGGTCGATGTCAGCGGGCACCAGGCGGGAACCCTCGGGGTGCGCATCGATCCGGCCGAGTTCCGTGCCGTACTGCAGCCGGGGGAGCGGTATCGGGTCGCGGTCCCCGGGCTGGCCAACATCGACGAGCAACATGACCCCGCGGCGTATCGAGCCGCGTTCTGGGATGCGTGTGGCATGCCGCTGGTCAACGGCGTGCTGGACACCGGCCTGACCGAGTACACCTACGACTTCGGGATCGACGAGCCCAAGTGCAAGGAAGACCTCGACCGCGATGGGCTCCAGTTTTCCTGTGACAACGCCGAAGACGTCTACAATCGCGACCAGAGCGACGTGGATCGCGATGGGGTGGGGGACGTCGTCGACCTGTGCCCGGTCACGGCCAGCGCGAGCGTCAACTCGGCGGACTCGGATCGCGATGGGATCGGCAACAGCTGCGACAACTGTCGACAGGCCGTCAAGCAGTACAACGAGGACGCCGAGGAGCTGGGCATCCCGTTTTACATGTTCGCTCGCAACGTTCCCTTCCAAGACGATGCCGACGGTGACGGCATCGGTGACGCCTGCGACAACTGTCCTTCGGTAGCCAACTGCGAGAGCTACGGGCCCGAGCAGCCATGGGAGGTGGGTGACCCCATCGCCTACGACGACCCCGGACGGTGCCAGCGGGACGATGACGCCGATCTCGTGGGAGACGCCTGCGCGGGCCTGATGGGGCCCAATGCGGCCGGACCGGTGGGGTTCGGGAACGAGGACGACTTCGACCAAGACGGTCTCGCCAACTTCTTCGATGCCTGTCCGCGCCAGCCCGTCGTCGAGCCGATGGTGTGTGGCTCCGATGACCAGTGCCCACCGAACCGACGCTGCGAGAAGTTGGACCCCGACGACGCCGTGGGGGTCTGTGACCATGTCGACACCGATGGCGATGGCCTGGGCGATGTGTGCGACAGCTGTGCCTTCACGGCCAATCCGTTGCAGCTGTTCGATGGATTCGAGCAACAGGGCGACGAGGACGGCGATTTCATCGGCCAGGAGTGTGAAGCCAACCCGACGTGTGGCGATCGCAACGAGGCGCGCCCGCTCGGATTTCATGAGGTCGCCGTGTCGGGATACTGCTGCACCGTCCAGCTTCGGGAGCAATCGGATGGCTCGCTGACCAACCTCGTCGACAGGCGAATGGTCGTCGACCCCGATGGGTTGCCCGTTCGCATCGATTGCACCGAAGCCGAGGTCGATGCTCGGCTGTGTCGGCCGCTGCCCGCAGATGTGATCTCGATGCCCGGGGTCTTGAGCCTTCCGCCCGGCTGCGCCGAAGCGTTGGCAGAGGCGGGCATGGGCGGGCCCGAGGACAACGGTCGGGTGCGCCCCGAAGACGTCGGCGGCTTGGTGGCACTATGGGATCGAGTGTGCCTGCTGCCGCCTCGCGACCAAGACTACGACGGCATCGGCGACGCCTGTGATCTGTGCGAGTACGCCTGGGACCCTCAAAATCAGCAGTACATCGATGCCGTCAACAAGCTGTGGCCCA
>JAHZJA010001123.1 GCA_022601155.1 Deltaproteobacteria bacterium
CACGGCTACATCAACGAGCACGGCATGGAGCAGATCGTTCGCGACACGCGCATTGCAACGCTCTACGAAGGCACCACCGGCATCCAGGCGCTCGATCTGCTCGGGCGCAAGACGCTGCGCGAGCACGGGCGCTCGCTGGGTCTGCTCGCCGAGGAGATGACGGCCGCGGTGACTCGGGCGAAGGAGGCGGGACTCGACCCGCGCTTTGGTCGAGCGCTGCAGGAGGCGATCACCAAGGTCGGGGCGTTGGTCCAGCACTTGGGCGGGCGAGCCCAGTCGGATCTGCCTGAAGCACTCGCGCACGCCAGCGATTTTCTCGACCTGATGTCGACGGTGGTCGTGGCGTGGCAGTGGCTGCTGCAGGCGACCGCCGCGACCACAGCCCTGGGCCAGGGGCGTACACCCGAGCGCTTCTTCCGGGCCAAGCTCGCCGCGGCCGCTCACTTCTTCGATGCCGAGCTTCCCAGGGTCGATGCATTGGCGCATCGGTGTCGCCACGATCGCTCCTACTTCGAGCTCGATCCGGCGTGGTTGTGACCAGACCCACGTAGGCCGTCGCTGCCATCTTGGCGCGCTCGTGGGGCACAAGACCTCTGCGGGTCTGAGGTCCCCGCTCGTGGTCGCCGCAACGCAGCGAGATTACGTCGTCCGCCAAAGCAGCACGAAAGCTGCAACCTGGATGGAAGTCGACGGAGTCTCGTGAACAACGACTACAGCGCAACAGAATGTCCTACCTCCGGCGTAGGTATCGGTCAGGTGGTCCTCGGGTGCTATCGGCTGCGGGCCGTCATTGGCCGCAGCACGCACGGCACCACGTATCTCGCGCAGCATCTGCACGAGGACCGCATGGCGGCGGTGCAGATTGCCGACCGCACGGTGATCGACAAGGTGGGCGAGCAAGTCGCAGGCCGCCGCTTCAACGACGAGCTCCATGGCGGCATCCGTACCCGTCATCCCAACCTGGTCACCACCTATCTCGCGGGGCGTACCGACGGCGTGCTGCCGACGGTGGCGATGGAGCTGGTGCCCGGGCACACGCTGGCGCAGGAGCTGGAGGCGTGCCCACTGGGCCTGAGCAGTGAGGTGCTCGGGCCGTGCTTTGCTCAGCTGGGTTCGGCACTGCTGGCGATGCACAACGAGGGCTCCGTGGTTCGGGACCTCAGCCCCCGCAAGGTCCTGTTCGATCCGGGAGCGGGCGGTCGCCCTCGCGTCACGGTGCGTCGCCTGAGCATGCGCTGCCTTCGGGGCCCCTCGTATGCACTCCGCCATCGCGGAGCCCAGACATACCTGGCGCCCGAGCAGCGGGTGGGCCGTGCCGTGCCTGCTTCCGATATCTACGCGCTGGGACTGATGTTGTGGTGGTCGCTCACGGGCGACGAGCCGATGCCGATCGAGGCCGATGCTGCACACCACGATGACGAGGTGGCGCAGCGGCTTCGCTGCGCCACGCCGCGGCTGCCCGAGCCCGTGCGCGAGCTGCTGGGGGCGATGCTGGCCGCACACGAGCATGCGCGACCCACCGCGGACGAGTTCGTGCGGCGCTGGCCTGCCGTCGTCGCGAGCTTGGGGCGAGGCCTCGCCCGCCGTAGCACCGCTTCGCCCGTCGCGGCCGAGCCCGCCACGAACGGCGCCCAGCCGCTCCCCTTCGTTCGCCGCCGCCGCGAGCGGCCCGTCATGGTGGAGGCTCCTTGCCCGCCGCCGCCGCCGTTCGATGTAGACGCGGTCACGCAAGACCTCTCGACGGCCGTGTCGATGTTTGGCCGCTGACTCGGTCTAAAGGAGCATCGCGCCCGTTGGCGGTGCGCTGAAGTACGACAGCGACTCGAGCCTCGCCGTCGTCGGCAAGCCACAGCGGCCCGCGGTGCAGCACATCAGCGTGGCGACCAGACGGTCGAAGCCGGGCAGCCCGCCCTCGTCTGCGATGGCGAACTGGTGCACGAACTCCGACACGGGTCGTTCGAGCGCGGGCATGCCGTTTGACCTCGATCGCCCGAAACTGGCCGTCGCCATCCAGTCGGCCATCCACGCGGCACACATCGCGGACCCCGAGAACTCCGACGGCTACTGCAGCGAGCGGCTGCGGGCGGTTGGCCGAAGATGGCGAGACTTGCGGAGATCTCGGGTGATGTCGATCCGCTTGAGCCAGCGTTCGCGACCGTCCACGCGCGCCTTGAACGGGCGTCGCCCGTGGACCACCCGGTAGTTGTCGAGCACCGCGATCTGCCCGGGCTGGAGCACCAGCTCGAACAGTGATGCGTCGAGCGCAGTCTTCAGCGCTTCCAATGCTCGCGCCGCGGACGGCGTGGTCGGGGGGCCCATGAAGAAGGGGTCGAGCCGCATATAGGGATCGTTGCGGTCGCCGAAGAACACCTCGATGGGAGGAGGAGCCGAGTCAAGCGCCTCCATGCGCTGCCGAGCCGCGGTCGATGGTTCGTCCTCGCTGGAGGCCGCGAGATGACTCTTGTCCGGCCGGATGGTGAAGTGGGGCTCGAACAGCGCGTCCACGGTGTCGGGGTCGAGCCGAAGATCTGCCGCTGAAGACAGCGTCGTGGGGACGCCATCAGGGTTACGCAAGCACAGCAGCGCCAGGTAGTCCGGCCGCAGGGGATGGAAGGCGTCCTCGGTATGCCACCACAGGGGCTCCTCGGAGCTGAACCCGAGCTGGTCGTCGATGTGTGCGGCCATGGGCAGCACGTTGTGCACCAGGTGTCCCTTTTGCTGGGTGTCCCATGCGAAGGGCTCGCCCAGCAGTGCACTGCACACGACGCCGAGGCATTCCATGCGTCGGGCTTCGTCGTTGGCGGGCACGTCCCAGTGGGAGGGGGTGGCCGCGAGTGCCTCGTCATCGATGGCGAACCCGTCGAGCAGCAGGACGCCCGGGCCTTCCTCCCGCAAGCGAAAGCGGTGGATCGCCTGCTTGAGTCCCTGCGGCAGTTCGTGCGCGAGCAGGGGCGCGGCCTCGAGGAAGGTGGGATCGGAGGCACTGGAGACCTTGGCCGTGATGCGGGCGAGCAGGTCGTCCACGAGGCTCTTGTCATCGCGCGACAGCGAGAAGCGCGAGACATCGCGCCTGGTGGCTGTCGAGCGCGGGGCACGACGGCCTCGCGACTGGAGCAGCGCGTCGCCCAGCCGCGATAGACCTTCGGCGAGGTCGTCCGGGGGCGCCCCCACGCCCAGGCGCACGTGCTGGGGCTGCCCAAAACACGAACCGGGCACGAGCATGACCCCGTGCTCGCTGGCGAGACGACGGCAAAAATCATCGACGTCGTGGATCTGCGGGAGCCGAGGGAAGATGGTGAAGCCGCCGTCGGGCATGACGGTCTGGACATCGTCGGACATCGTCTCCAGCCACGCACCCAGGGTGGCGAGGTTGTCGCGGACTTGCTTCTTGCGCCAGTCCAGCAGCAGGGGCGCACGGTCGACGACGACCTCGGCGATGCGCTCGAGCAGCGGAGATACGTAGAGGCTGGTGTGATCCTTCCAGACCTCGACGCGCTGCAGCAGCTCGGGTGCCCCGATGGCCCAGCCCACGCGCAGCCCGGGGAGACCGAAGCTCTTGCTCAGTGTTCCGGTGAGGATCGCCCGTTCGTAGCGCAGCGTGGGATTGGCGATCGGATCACCCCGGTGCATCATGTCCATCAAGGCGCCATCCCAGATGAGCAGAGCACCGACACTACGGCATCGCTCGATCAATGCATCTTGAGCGGACTTGCCGATGCTACGGCCGGTCGGCATGTGTGGAAAGTTGACGATGACGGCGTGAGTCTGGGGTCCAATCGCATCGCACAACGCATCAATATCAACCTCGAAGCTGCGGCCGGGGTGTAGCTCGAAAGGCCGCAGACTCGCCCCCTGAGCCGCCGCGACATTGCGCAGGGAGTGATAGATGGGATCCAGCACCAGCACGTCGTCGCCGGGGCCGAACAGCGCACTGAGCAAGAAGAACAGGACCTCGTTGGAGCCGCTGCCCACGAGCACTCGCGCGGGATCGTCGTTCCCGTAGTGCGTGGCGATGGCTCGTCGAAGCCCGGGAGCCCCCAGAGTGTCGGAGTCGTCCAGCGAACACTCGTCGAGCAGGGCCGGAGGGATGTCCAGGCGCTCTCGAAGTCGTCCGAGTTGGATGGGGGTCGCCCCGCTGCTTCCCAGGTCGATGGGCGCCTTGAAATACCAGGCGCGCATCCATTCTTCTAAGGGTACGTTCGGAAGACGCATCGGCTCGATTCCTTGTCGCGAGATTGAAGTCGGTGTGGTCCATCCACCGACAATGCCGACACTGAAGTGGTCGGTTCCCGGGGCCTGCCTTGGCCCAGAAGACTCGAGAAGCGAGCACCAGAGTCGGCACCCGAGGGATGCACGACTGTCCGATGCCCGTGTTCTTGGGGCGCAGCCTGCACCAAAGTCGACATTGTTTCAACGAGAAATCGCCGTGCTGACAAGTCGTGAGAACGAGAAGGATCCGACGTTGCGCAGAAGCGGTAGTGCGATGTGTTCCACACCTGGGCGGAGACCTTCCCTCCGCCGCGGACTGATGTGTTGAGAACGTGCCTTCACGGCACGTCATCTGGGGGTACTGCCTCGTGTCCACACTGCTTGTTCTACCTATCCACGACAGCGGCACGCCTCAGATGTGCGCTATCGATAGTGGTACGCACGGAGCTGCGCGAATACGAACTCCCCGTGCGGGACACGACAGTCGAGGATGTGGCGGGTGAGCTGCGGCCAGGCTGCACGGGGAGTCGATGCCCTGGTGTGCTCCGAGTCCGCGGCAGTCGTTGACCTTGGTGCAGGGCGAGAGCCACCGGCTCGATTCGTGCGCGCTGTCGAGACGCGCGCGAGCCAGGACGCTCGTCGTTCACCCGATGGTCACGGCAGGCCGAGCAGTATCAGGGAGTCCCTGGTGCTCGGAGTCGTCGGGGTCGACCGCAATGGCATCCACGTCGAACAAGACACCGTGGTGCTCGATCGGCACCCGCAGGACGGCTCCCGATGCGGAGAGGAGGATGCTCTTGGCTCCTCGGTCACCACGGAGCGCTGCGAGCTGGTCGAAGTAGCGCCGGGGCCACAGCACGGGGTTGCCCGATCGACGTGCGGCACCTTGCCCGGCCTCGGGCACGATGATGAGGTGCCGGGTGCTCGCGCTGTGAGCCGCCGTGAGACGCTCGAGGTCTTCGGCGCGCAACAGCGGCATGTCGCCGAGCACCACGAACGCCGCGTCGACCTCCATCCCCGTCATCGCTTCGATACCGCGAGCGATCGACGTGCCCATGCCCTCGGTGTGGGACTCGTTGACGACGAACGTCACGGCGAGGTCGTTCAGGATGCCGCGTACGCGCTCGCCATCGTGCCCAAGGACCACGACGCACGGGGCGGTACCGGCATCCAGCACGGTGCGGACGACGCGGCGGATCATGGGCTCGCCATCGATCTCGTGCAGCAACTTGTTGACGGCACCGGCGCGGCGAGAGGAGCCGGCCGCGAGCACGACGGCGCCGACACGCCCCTCGCGGTGGATCGCGGCTCGGCGGGTGGCGACGATCTCCGCGAGGATCGACAGGGCAATTTCAGCCGCCCCCTTGCCGCCGATGGGCAGACCCGCGGGACCTCGGAGCCGGCGTAGGGCGGAATCGTCGAGCCCGGCGGCGCGAAGCCGCTCGAGCCGAGCCCGCTGGGTCTTGCGACTGCCCAACGCGCCGACGTAGAAGGCTCGGCTGGACAGGGCAACCTTCAGCGCTGGATCGTCGAGCTTCTCGTCGTGGCTCAGCATGACGACCGCGGTGCGGTCATCCACGAGATCAGCCAGGGCCTGGCCGGGCGGCTCGAGGACGAGGCGCGCGTCAGGGAAGCGGCCAGGGGTGGCCACTGCCGTGCGTGGATCCACGACCACCGGGTTGAAGCCCAGCTCCGTCGACAGGCGCGCGAGCACCTGTGCGATATGGGTGGCGCCCACGAGGACGAGATTTGGCGGCGAACGCAGGGGTTCGAGAAACCACGACTCGCCCTCCTGCTCGAACAGCGCGGGCCCACCATCGAGGACCTCGAGTGCAGCCCGGGCGAGTGGAGCCGGGAGCTGGCCGAGCGTGTCACGGGCGAGCAGTCGGGCGTCCCCGCCCATCAGCGGCACGATGCGAACGGCCTCGGCATGCCGCTGTGCATGCAGGTACGACTCGAGCTGAGCGTCCGTGGGAGCCGGGGCGATGTGGACGCAGATGCGACCGCCGCAGGCGAGCTGGGGCTCTCCGGCCTGGCTGTTGGCGATCGTGTACGTCTGGATCTGGCTCGCCGTTGGGTTGTGGGAGGTGAGCAACGCAAGCGCGGAGCGGACGACCGCCGACTCGACGCAGCCGCCAGAGACCGCCCCCCAAAAGTCGCCCGTCGAGCTGACGATCATGCGGCTGCCCAGCGGGCATGGGCTAGAGCCCTCGACCGAGATCAACGTCGCCAACGCGGCCTGATCGCCGGCGGCACGGATCGCCTGGATGGTCCGCCATGGAGACCGGTCGGCCAGTGGTGGATCGGTGCGGGTGGGGACTGGGCTCGGCGCAGTGCTTGGTCGATGTAACGCTCGCTCGAGGGCTCTCCAGGGCAGGACGGCACAAGACGTGCGGCTTGGGAACTGCGTGAGCCCCTCGAACACGTCCAGTGCCGACGAACACGTGGGGGCGCCACGGGTGACGGCCTCGAGCATCTCGAAGTGGCGCTCGAACTGGTCGAGGGGACGACCGGTGAGTTGCTGGGCCATGACCGAGGCCGAGGCGACACAAATGGCGCAGGCATCGGTCGCGAACCCGACCGCCTCGAAGACGCCATCCACGACCCGGATTCCGACCTCGATGTGGTCGCCGCACAGGGGGTTGGTCAGCGAGGCCTTTGCGGTCGGGTGGTCGGGCACCGCGGGGTGGTCGGGCGCATTGGCATGGGCGAGCAGCGCGGTGGTGTACAGCGTGCTCATCCGCAGCTCCGAAGACGCCCCATCGTGCGCCGCACCTGGGCGAGGGCGGTGACGAGCCGGTCCACGTCTGCTTGGTCGTTGTGGAGTCCGAACGAGGCGCGGACCGCCGCACCGACGCCGAACCGAGCCAGCAGCGGCTGGGCGCAGTGGTGCCCGGCACGAACTGCGACGCCGTGGCTATCGAGCACCGAGCCCACGTCGTGCGCGTGGATACCATCGACGACGAACGAGATCGCGCCAATCCGACGCCGCGGGGCGCCGAGGAGCCGTATGCCCGGCAACGCTCCCAGGGCCTGCGCGGCAGCGCAGACGAGCCCGTGTTCCCGGCTCGGGTCGCGATGCTCGGCGAGGAAGCGCAGCGCTGCTGCCAACCCCACGGCGCCCGCGACGTTGGGGGTGCCCGCCTCCAACCGCGCGGGACCTTCGGCGTAGTCGATGCGCTCGGCGGATACGTGGTCGACCATGCCGCCGCCGACGAGCAAGGGCTGGGTCTGGCGCCAGCGCTCGGGCTTCGCCCACACGGCACCAATGCCAGCGGGGCCATGGGCCTTGTGACCCGACAGCACGTAGAAGTCGCAGCCCAGATCGGCGACGTCGATCGCATGGTGGGCCACCGCCTGAGCTCCGTCGACGACGAGGGGGGCGCCCGCGGCGGGTGATGCCGCGAGCGCTCGGGCGACCTCGGGAATCGAGGTCTGTGCTCCGGTCACGTTGGACACGTGGGTGACGGCGAGCAGCTTCGTGCGGCGGGTGAGCCTGTGGCGGAGCGCACTCAGCTCGAGATCCCCGTGGTCGTCGCAGGGGGCGACGACCAGACGCGCGCCCCGTTGCTCGCAGACTCGCCGCCACGGCAACAGGTTGCTGTGGTGCTCGGCCACCGTCACGCAGATCTCGTCGCCCGGGCCGACCCGCGGGCGGGCCCAGCCTTCGGCGAGGAGATTGAGCCCTTCGGTCGCCGACCGCACGAACACCAGCTCGGCCGCCTCGCCGCCCAGGTGTCGGGCGACGGTCGTGCGTGCCTGCTCGTAGTGCTCGGTCGCCTTCAGGCCGAGGGCGTGCACGCTGCGGCCTGCGCTCCCGCCTTGGGCCAGTGTCTGCGTGACGGCATCGATCACGACTTGGGGCGTCAGAGCCGTGGTCGCCGAGTCGAGATAGGTGAACGGTGCCGCGGCGTCGCGCTGGGCCCCCAGGGCGGGAAACAGCGGTGCGTTGACGGTCATGGGGTCTCCACCGTGTCCGCCGTCGACTCCGGGACGACGGGATCTCCAGGGCAGATCCCTCCGGCCTCGACCCAAGCGCCGAAGCTGGTGACGAACGCCTCGTGGCTCATCGGAGGTATGGCTCGGTCACCGCCGGGTTTCCATCCCCACAGCACGAGCGCATCACCCGAGACGTGCTCGAGGAGCTTGTCGAGGCTGCGCTCGCCGTTTTGTGCCGGGTCGCGCAGCTGTGTGCACAGCTCGGTGACCGTGCGGTGCTCGAACACCATCGGCGTTTCCTTGGGAGGCATCTGCCAGCCGTGCGCCCCTGGAGGTCCCAGCGGGGAGCCGGGCAGCTCCGTGTTGTGCTCGGCGTGGCACGTGTTGCACGACAGGCCTGCCTGTGGGCTGTCGCGGCTCACGTTCATCGCATGCACGCCGAAGCGATCCGACAGCGGGCGGTCGCCAGCGGGGTGGCAGTTCATGCACCGCGGCGAGACGAGGACATCGTAGACCGGGGCGAACAGTGACTTGCGTTCCTCGGCCGAGGCCGGCGGCACCTCGCGGACGAAGGCGACCGTGGGGGCCACCACCGTGGGCTCGGGCGCGGCTGCCGGTTGGCCACTGCCCATGGGCTCCGGTGGATCGCCGACCCAGGCCAGCATGATGCCTCCCGCCACGATGAGCAGGCCGAGGATGCCGAACAGCACGACCCCCGACCACTCGGCGACCGTCAGCGCGATTGAACCCAGACGTCTTCGTGCGACCACGTGTACCTGCGTTTCCCTGGGCTACGCCCCGGAGGGCTCCGTGCCTCGTTCGGCCTGTGCTTCGTTCCACGCGATCTGCAGCGGCATCCGACGCAGACGAACCCCGGTCGCTTCGAACAACGCGTTGCCCAGCGCGCCGGCGACCGGCGCGACGGCAGGCTCACCCACTCCGCCGGGCTCGTGGGGCCCCTCGACCAGCTCGATCTCGATCTCGGGCGCCTCGTACATTCGCATCATGCGGTAGGTGTCGAAGTTGCCCTGCTGGACGACGCCGCCCTCGACCGTGACCTGTCCCCACAGCGCTGCGGTGAGCCCGAAGATGATGCTGCCCTCGACCTGTGCCCGGACCAGATCCGGGTTGACGGCCAGGCCGCAGTCGAGCGCGCAGTAGACCTTGCGGACCTCGATGTTCCCGGCCTCCACGCGTGCCTCGACGACCTGGGCCGCGTAGCTGCCGAACGCCTTCACCACCGCGATCCCGCGCCCGGTGCCGCGGGGCATCGGGCCCTCGGACCAGCCGCTCATCCGCGCGACGGCGTCGAGTACTCCCAGCCACCGAGGGCGGTCTTTCAGCATCGTGCGGCGGTACTGGTAGGGATCCTGCTGTGCCGCCGTGGCCATCTCGTCGATGAAGCTCTCGATGATGAAGCCGTTGAACGAGTGCCCCACCGAGCGCCACCAGGACGTCTTGAACGGGGTTTCGAATGGGATGTACGTGGCGCGCTGGTTGGGGATCGCGTAGCCATGGTTGGACGCCCCCTCGGTGGCGAGCATGTCGGCCATGACCGCGTTGCTCGAGATCAAGCGCGAGGCGTTGCCCATGATCCACTTCCGCACGCGGGGCGGGATCGCTATCGGGAGGACGCTGCTCATATCCAGATCGCCCAAGATCGACTGGGACTGTGAGTCGTAGCTCAGAGCCGTCAGCGCACCATCGGCATCGAGCGCTCCACGCATCCGCGTGTAGGACTGCGGGCGGTAGCAGCCCGCGGCCATGTCGCTCTCCCGCGACCAGATGACCTGCACCGGCCGTCCCACGGCCTTGGACAGCCACACGGCTTCCACCACCACGTCGGGGTGGGAGCGCCGCCCGAACGAGCCGCCGATGTAGGGCGTATGCACCAGCACGTCGGTGCGCTTGATCCCCAGGGTGCGGGCCACCGCCTCCTGAATCATCGCGGGTCCCTGGTTCCCGGCCCAAATTTCGCAGGCGTCGTCGCGAGCGTGGGCAATGGCGTTCATCGGCTCCATGGGGGCATGGGCCAGCATCGGTGCCTCGTAGCTCGCCTCGACGACCGTGCCCGTCATCGCCGCGTCGAGGTCCCCGGCCTCGTGCACGACGCGGGCATCCTCGGTCCCCCGTGCGGCGAGCTGTTCCCGCAGGGCCTGGGTGCTGAAGTCCTGGCTCGGCGCGTCGGACCACTCGATCTCGACGGTGGCGGCGGCCCGTAGGGCCTGCCAGTACTTCTCCGCGATCACGCCG
>JAHZJA010001124.1 GCA_022601155.1 Deltaproteobacteria bacterium
TGGATGATCTGGAATTTGACGGAGTCGGCGCCGGCCTCGGCCGCGATGTCGACGCAACCCAGCGCGGCCTCGATGGCCGGCGGCAGGGAGCGCTGCGTGTCGTCGGCGGGCTGCGCCTCCGCAACGCGAGGGACACCCAACGGACTGAAGACGATGACGACGACGGCGAGACGGCGCATGGTTCAGGACTCGAACTCGGCGAGCTTGACGCGAGCAATGTCGCTGGCCCGCTCGCCCGGGTAGGCCGCGATGAGCTCGCTGAGCACGTCGCGGGCGTTGGGAACGTCGCCCAGCTGTCGGTAGCAAAGGCCGATCTTCAGCAGCGCGTCGGGGGCCTTGTTGCCTCCACCGTAGCGCTCGACGACCTCGGTGAACGCGGCGAGGGCATCGGCGTAGTGGCGCTGATCGTAGGCGGCTTCGCCCTTCCAATAGAGCGCGTTGTCTGCGTAGTCGTGGCGCGGATGCGTCTGTGCGAACGCGTCGAAGGCCGTCTCGGCCCGATCGGGTTGGCCCGACTTGTACATGGCCATGGCAGCCTCGTACTCGCCGACGATGGCCTTGCCCTTGGCGCTGTGGGAGGGACGGTCGGGGCCGGCGGGTGCGTGCTGCCGGGTGAGATCGACCAGACGCGTGCCCACCAGTCGGTAGCTCCGTGCGGGGCCGGTCACGGCCGCCTCGTCCGCGGAAGCCGGCCGATAGCCGGGGCCGACATCATCGCTCGTGGCGCTGGCGTACTCCGGCTCGGCCTCGTAGCCCGGTGCAGGTTGTGGCGCGGGGCGACGGCCTGCGGCTGCACGCCGCGGCGGCGGCGTGTCCGGCTCGAGGCGCAGCACGGGCAGCTCCCGGCCATCGGGCAGGGTGTGCGCACCAGCCGGTGTCGCGGATGCCCCTACCGGACCCGCCGAGGGAGACCCCGTCCGTTGCTCCATATAGAGCACCCGGTCCTCCAGCATTTGCACCTTGCGGCGCAACGAAGCGTTGTCGCGGCGAACCTGCATGATTGGGTCGTCCTGCGGTGCTACGACCGGTTCGGCTACAGCCGCGCGAGTTGCACAGCCGCCTGCGACGACGAGGATTCCGACCCCCACGATGCCATTGATCTTCACGGATTGGTTATCAGGCTAGCAACCGGGTCCCCGCCCCCCAAAAAGCACACGGAAAACCATGGGACAGCGCATCGCCCGCACGCCATACTTGGCCCGGGAACCCGCCGCCCGCCAATCGGCTGTCCACCAGCCCCGGTCGGTACCCCTACCCGTGATCCGATGAAGGCCACCCCTCGTTCCCGTCGCTCCCGCTCCCTGCTCGCCGCGTTGATGTTCGTGGTTGGGGGCCTCGCCCTGCCGCAAACCGCCACCGCCGACGACGAAGGAGTCTCGGGGCGCGTGACTCGACTGCGGATCAACACCCCCGGCAGCGAGCAGCACCCGTCGTTCCTCGGTGCGATCACCATCAAGCAGCCCAGCTCGGGCGACATGTACGAGTATCGGTGGGGCGGCTCGAGCTGCCCCGGACAGAAGCTCACCGAAGCCCAGATCGACGTGCTGCTGACCGCGTTCGTGCAGCGCAACCGAACCCTGGTGACGCCGCGCTACACGATGGGCGAAGGGGTGAGCACCCGCTGCCTGGTCGCGTTCGAGCTCGCGGCCGGCTGACGGTTCACCCGTCTCCTCCGCCAGCGCGTCGACCACCGCCCCGCGGCTGGAGCGGTGCGGTTCGGGACAGGTGCCAGGGTCCATCGAGCGGACCATCGGTCAGGGCCACGCCTCCCGGATCCTCCTCCTCGCTGACGGTGCCCGCGAGCATGGGTCTGATTCGCGCGGTGGCCGGTGTCCGCAGGGCCCAGCGACGGGGCCATCAACGCCAAGAGACGCTCACGCACCACTGCTCCAACACGCCCGTGTCGTAGGCACTCCGATCCTCCACCCTCAACGTCCAGCCCGATCCCAAGGCCATCCCGTCGAAGGCAGTCAGGTCTCCCAGAGGCAAGAACGCCAGGCCGCCATCGGACTGCGGACAGACGACGTCTTGCTTGGCTTCACTGTCATAGATGACATGGAGATTGTTCGCGGAGGCGCAGCCGTCCTGGAGCACGACCGCAGTGTCGTCGTGCAGCACCTCGATGAGCAGATCGCCGAGATAGGAGTGGTCGAGCTCGACGTGGACATCAACGTCGACGATGGTCCGACCGCGGAGGTCGGGTGGCAGCACGATGGTCTCGGCCAGCGTCATGTAGTCGAGGATTTCGCCCCCGGAGATCTGGCAGATCTGCACAGGATTGGGGATCGTGATGCAGCCCGTGGCGTCGAAGGTGCAGTCGGCACTGCAGGCCAGGGCACCGTCGACCAACGAAGGATTGATGTCGCGGCAGCCGAAGCCACCGAGCTCGAGTCCATCACACTGCTCGCCGGGCTCGACCAGCCCGTTGCCACACGCGAAGGGGAGTTCACCGGAGCTGGAAGCGGAGTCGTCGACACCATCGGTCGATGTCATCGAGGGCGTACTCGTCTCGGTGCCGGTCTCACTGCCATCGATGCCGGGCTCGCCGCTTCCGCCGACCTCGGGTGAGCATCCGAGGGCCAGCAAGGCTCCAAGCAACGCAATGGACGGATGGGTCGTCAATTCGTGGTGCAACAAGGTCAATCGTTCCTGGTTCGGCGTTCATTGGCGGCCGCACGCTGGCCTCAATCGAGCAGTCCGCTCCGCCGCGGATTTGATTGCATGAACACCCGGTCAAGCTCGGGTTTGCATCCGCCACTGGGTACACGCATCACCGAACGTACCGGGCCGTCCATGCTCAATGGCAAGCACCATCGAGCGCTCGCCCGCATCCAGCGCGGCTCCACTGCTGACCGAGCAGGCCGTGCTAGCCACAACCGGCGCCCTGCGATGAACTCGGCGGGCGCTCGGGGGCTCGCGGTCGAATGGCGATCCACGCGAGCCCGGCGTACAGCAGCGCCTCGCCGGTCTCGTCGATGCCGCCCTCGGCTGCGGGCAACAACAAGGTGCCGCCCACCGAGGCCACCGCCAAGACGATCAAACCGACAGCATCGGTGCGCCGCGGGAGTCGACCCGGTTGGTCACCACGACGCCAGCCGACGACACCAATGAGAATGATCGGCGCGAGCGCGAACAGCAGGTAGCTCGCACCACCCCATGCGTTGTGGAGGTTGGCGTGCCCGTCACCGTCTTCGACCCATGCACCGATGTCGCCGACACCGTAGACCTGCCCCCAATCGAGCTCCTCGGCGAGGATCACCATGCACATCACCGCGATCGCGGCGGTGAGCCAGCGCTGTGTGGTTCGTGGGGCGAGGACCGCTCCCCACCACGCGACGACGGCGGCCGCGAGGATGAAGTGAGACACGTGCTCGAGGGTTCCCTCCTTGGCGGCCACGTCACGCGCAAACTCGGGATCGAGCAGCGCGACGGCAGCACTGAGCAGCAGGCCTCCAACGACGATGGGCAGCACGAGCTGCATCTTCCCAGGTCAGCCGCCTTTGCCTGACCACGAGAATATTGAAAGTCTTTATCACCACGCACAGGGCTGCGCGCAAGAAACGCCGTAGCGTAGGAGGCCCAAATACACGCCCCGGAGAACCGTTTTTCTGCTTGACCGCCGCCAGCCTCCCCTCTATGGTTTCTTTATCGATATTGATTTTCAATATCGTAAACGTCAACCGATGCTCTCGAGGGGGTCGTTCGCGGTCAAGCCAGGCCACGAACGACCCCCTAGTTTCCGGTCTCGTCATCATGGCTCACCCACTCCGAACGCTGGCCTCCGCTCATGGGGTTCAGATCCAACACTGCGAAGACTGCAGCGTCCTTCACATCTCGATTGGGCCGGTCACGTTCCGCGTCGATCCGTCCGCAGCCCACCGGCTGCGTAACGTGTTGCACAGCGCGCTCGCCCAGCTCGATTCCCCGACCCAACCCATACCGATGGTTGCACCGTCGGGACCGCCGCTCATCAACTGACCACCGCGTGTCCGCGCCAGCATCGGTCAACGCACACGCACCGATTGCCCACTCCCCTGCTGTCCCCGGGCGCCGCCACACCGTCCCCCCCCAAAAGGCGGCGCCCGGGTTTGACACAGCAGTAGACCGCCTGCACCATCGGCGCGCTGTCGGTTCCTTGGCCCTGGCCGAGGACGCAAGAGGGAATGCGGTGAAAATCCGCAGCTGTCCCGCAGCGGTGAGCAGGAACGACCGTCGTACCGAAGGCACTGGGCCCCGCCCGGGAAGCCGCGACCAGTAGGACCCCTTTTGCCTGCAAGCCCGAAGACCTGCCGCAGCCCCGCCTCGCATGATTGCAATCCATGGGGCGGGTCTCGGCTCGGAACCGCGTGGACGGCATACCGGGGGACAACGCGGCTTCGTTCGTCTTTCCCCCCAGTCCTCGTAGCCCGAGCTTTCGCTCGACGACCGCGAGGACACGGACATGAGACACGACGACACCCGCACTTCCTTCACCCGCCCGCTCGCGCTGGCGCTCACCACCACGCTGTTGTTCGCCAGCGGCTGCGGCGATGACGACTCTGGCTCGCAAGACGCGTCGAGCTCGAGCAGCGACTCGGGCACGACCGAGGCTCCCGGCTCCACGGGTACCCCGGGCAGCACCAGCGAGGGTGGCAGCTCGGGCGCACAGAGCTCCGGGGAGACGACCGCCGCCACCACGACAGCGACGGGGACGGGCGACTCGACGGGCAATGGCACCGACAGCAGCGGTGAGCAGGGCCTGGAGATCGCCGGCACCTGGTTCGAAGACTTCGGCGATGGCTCCGGGGTGGATCACATCATCGACGACAGCGGCTGGGACCAGCTGTCCGACTTCGGCGACGGGATCTTCCATATCGACAGTTTCGACAACGCCGCCCGCACGGTGATTGCCCAGGGCGACGAGGCCAACGAGTTCTTCCCCGGGCTGTACAGCAAGTTCAACTGGACATGGGACGGCGACGACCTCTACTACTGCACCGCGGTGTTCGATGCCGAGACCGCTGCCGATGCGGAGGCGTCACCCGATGCCGACGATGGGGACCTTGGGGCGGGCTGCGGCGGCTTCGGCTGGAGCCTGCTGAGCCCCGCGCGCTGAGCCTCGGCTCACCCGAACCCGTCAACCCAACGAGTGCCGCCGCCCGTGGCCGCCAGTCCGTCCGCTTCACTCGAACACGATGGGTCGGGCGGCGCGCGCCCGGGCGCGGCGGGTGGTGGATCCGAGCCGACCGATGCCCGGGCCACCACCGGGCAGCCTCGATGAGACCGCGTCGGGGCTGCTCGCGCCCACGCGCCGCGGTTACGTGTACCTCGTTGTACGCCCGCCTCGTGACCGTGCGAGGAGGCTGGGATCTCGGCGGTCCGGTGCGCGCGATCCCGGCACCGACATGATCCGCGGAACATCCGAGCGTCAAGGATTCGAAGTCCATGACGGTGTCCTGGCGAGGCTCGTGAACCATCGCCAGGACCATCACCACCGGCTGTCTCTACGCGTCCGCCTCACTCGGCGGCGGCAGATCAGGCGGCACGGGCGGCGCATGACCGCCGAGCGCTCGCACGAGGTGGTAGCCGATGCTGAGCAATCCGATCGCCAACCCGACCACCACGCCCGCATCGATGATGCCGCGCCAGGGTTGGTCGAGCTGACGCACACCGATCACCAGCAAGGTGATGGCCGCCACCAGGATGCGCGCGACCAGGAGACCGCGACGCGACGCGTGGAACAGCGACATGCAAAACAGCGGCGCGAACACGACCCATAGCGGCCGAGGATCTTCACGCAGCACCTGGGCCCGCGCGACGACGCGCGGAGAGAACCGGGTATGGAAGCCGCGGTACCCCTCGGCGTGCGCCATGACCGGCACCCAGACACCCACGACGATCCACTGGACCACGGTCAGCTCTCCGCTGAGCGCCTCGACGGCCATCGGGGTCAGCCGCGTCAGCGCTTGCAGTAGCAGCGCGGCGACGCCCAACAGGCCCCACACCATCGCGAGCCGGCCCATCATGCACGCACCTTCGTTCCCGGCGTCGGCGTGGTCGACCGGCGGCACGCAGCGGCACAGGCGCAGCGGATGAGCAACGAACCCATGCCCGGGTTTATGGCACGAGCCCCCGCGTGGACTGGCGATCGGGTCCCGTGAGGTTGGCCATGGCGTCCGCCGAGCCGCGCGGCAGCCGCTTTGGCGCCCGCGCCCGCGCCCTGATAGCACTGCGCCTCCCGTGACCGAACGCCAGGCTCCGACCGACGACGCTGCGGCGCCCGCCACCGAGGAGCTATCGGCGGGGCGCCTGGTGCTGTCGACGCTCGCGACCCTGCTCGCGCTGGTCGCTGTGGTCGCGGCCTTGGGCGCCTGGTTCCACGAGCCGCTGATGGCCTCCGGCCACTGGTTCGTCACCCACCTGGGCGGCCCGGGTATCGCGGTTGGATTCCTCATCCCCGACGCCTTCACCGTTCCAATCCCCAACGACGCCTTCTTGGCCCTGGGACGGGCCGGTGAGATGCCGACCATTCCCCTGGTGGCGTGGGCCATGCTCGGCAGCGTCGCGGGCGGCAGCCTGGGCTGGACTCTGGGGCGGCTATTTCGGCGCACTCGGAGGCTCGACCGGTTCATGCGCGGACGGGGGGCCAAGCTCGACCGCGCGCTTCGGCGACACGGCGTGGCGGTGGTGGCCATCGCCGCGATTACCCCCCTGCCCTACTCGATCTCGGCGTGGGCGGCCGGCTCCACGCACATGCCCTACGCGAGCTTTCTCGCCGTCTCGATGCTCCGCATCATCCGGATCGTGGGCTCCCTGTGGCTCATCGATCTGGGCTTGATGTCCGTCACGTGAGCGCCGCAGGAAAGGCCGACCAACCGTGATATACGGGCCCCGCCATGCCGCGTAGGAACAAGATCACGATCGTCGGAGCCGGCAACGTCGGGGCCACCGCCGCCCACTGGGCCGTGCAGCAGGACCTCGGGGACGTCGTCCTGGTGGACATCAAGGAGGGCTTGCCGCAAGGCAAGGCGCTCGACCTCGCCGAGTCCGGCCCAGTGATGGGCTTCGACTCCAACCTCGTGGGAACCAACGACTACGACGCCACCGCTGGCTCGGACGTCGTGGTGATCACCGCCGGAGTTCCGCGCCGCAAGGACCCCGCCACGGGCAAGTTCACCAGCCGTGACGAGCTGGTCGACATCAACCGCAAGATCGTCGGCTCGGTCACCAAGGAGATCGTCGCGCGCTCGCCCGACTCGATCCTCATCTGCGTGTCCAACCCGCTCGACGCGATGTGCCACGTGATGCTGGCCGAGTCCGGCTTCCCGCGCGAGCGCGTGATCGGAATGGCGGGGGTGCTCGACACCGCTCGCTACAAGACCTTCATCGGGATGGAGCTGGGCGTCAGCGTCGAGGACATCCACGGCATGGTCCTGGGCGGCCACGGCGACACGATGGTTCCACTGCCCTCGCACACCTCGGTCGGCGGTATCCCGCTGCGCGAGCTGATGTCCGAGGAGAAGATCGACGCCATCATCGCCCGCACCCGCAAGGGCGGCGGCGAGATCGTCGGCCTGCTGGGCTACTCCGGCTACTACGCGCCCTCGGCGTCCGTCATCGCCATGGTCGAGTCGATCGTCCGCGACAAGAAGCGCGTGCTCCCGGCCGCATGCCTGTGCCAGGGCGAGTACGGCTACGACAAACTGTTCCTCGGCGTGCCCACCGTCATCGGCGCGGGCGGGGTGGACAAGATCATCGAGATGAAGCTCGGCGACAAAGAAAAGCAGATGCTCGAAGTCTCGGCCAACGCCGTGCGCGACGTCGTCAAGCTGCTCCCCTACTGAGGATTCCCATGAAGATCCACGAATACCAGGGCAAGGCCCTCCTCGCCGCCGAGGGGGTCCCGGTCCCACTATCCCAGGTGGCATTCGACGCCGCCGAGGCCCACAAGGCGGCCGTCGACATCATCGCCAAGACCGGCAGCGAGGTCGTCGTCGTCAAGTCGCAGATCCACGCGGGTGGACGCGGCAAGGGTCGCTTCAAGGAGCATCCCGACCTGGGCGGCGTGAAGGTCGTCAAGGGAGCCGACGCGGCCAAGGCCATGGCCGAGCAGATGCTCGGCAGCACGCTGGTCACCATCCAGACCGGGCCCGAGGGCAAGCGCGTCGGGCGAGTGCTCATCGAGCAGGGCATGGACATCGCCTCCGAGCTGTACGTGGCCGCCACCCTCGACCGCGCCACCGGGCGGACCGTGCTGATGGCCTCCACCGAGGGCGGCATGGAGATCGAGGTCGTCGCCGAGGAGTCCCCCGAGAAGATCCTCAAGGAGTCGATCGACCCGGCCGTCGGCCTGCAGGGCTTCCAGGCCCGGAAGATCGCGTACGGCCTGGGGCTGACCGACAAGGTCGCCAAGCGGATGGCGAAGTTCCTCGGCAAGCTGGCCGGCGCCTACACCCGGCTGGACTGCTCGCTGCTCGAGGTCAACCCGCTGGTCATCACCGGCGCAGGCGAGGTGCTCGCGCTCGATGCCAAGGCGACCTTCGACGACAATGCGCTGTACCGCCACCCCAACGTGGAGGAGCTGCGCGACGCGGAGGAAGAGGACCCCGCCGAGCTCGAGGCCAAGAAGTTCGACCTCAGCTACGTCAACCTCGACGGCACCATCGGCTGCATGGTCAACGGCGCCGGACTGGCGATGGCCACCATGGACATCATCAAGGTGTTCGGAGCCGAGCCCGCCAACTTCCTCGATGTGGGCGGTGGCGCCACCGTCGAGCGGGTCACCGCAGCGTTCAAGCTCATCACGCGTGACCCGAAGCTCGAGGGCATCCTCGTCAACATCTTCGGCGGCATCATGAAGTGCGACGTCATCGCCGAAGGCGTGGTCGCGGCCGTCAAGGAAGTGGGGCTGAAGGTGCCGCTGGTCGTGCGCCTCGAGGGCACCAACGTCGAGCAGGGCCGCACCTTGCTCGAGCAAAGCGGCCTGCCGCTGACCACCGCTTCGTCGCTCCGCGACGCAGCCAAGAAGATCGTGGAGCTGGCCAAATGAGCGTCCTGGTCGACAACGACACCAAGCTGCTGGTCCAAGGCATCACCGGAAAGACCGGTGCATTCCACACCCGGCAGTCCCTCGAGTACGGCACCTCCGTCGTCGCGGGCGTGACCCCCGGCAAGGGCGGCGAGCGCTTCGACGACAAGGTGCCCATCTTCGACACGGTGGCCGATGCCGTGGCGCAGACCGGCGCCAACGCGTCGGTGATCTTCGTGCCGCCTCCGTTTGCGGCCGATGCCATCATGGAAGCGGCCGACGCAGGAGTCCCGCTGGTGGTGTGCATCACCGAGGGCATCCCCGTGGGCGACATGGTGACCGCGCGCCGCTACCTCGAGGGACGAGGCAGCCGGCTCATCGGGCCCAACTGCCCCGGCATCATCACCCCCAACCAGTGCAGGATCGGCATCATGCCGGGCTACATCCACACGCCTGGGCGCGTGGGCGTGGTCTCCCGATCGGGAACCCTCACCTACGAGGCCGTGCATCAGCTGACCAGCCTGGGGCTGGGACAGACCACCGCAATCGGCATCGGCGGCGACCCGGTCAATGGGACCAACTTCGTCGACTGCTTGAAGCTGTTCAACGATGACCCTGCCACCGAGGGCATCGTGATGATCGGCGAGATCGGCGGAAGCGCAGAAGAAGACGGCGCGGCCTTCATCAAGGCTCACGTCGACAAGCCCGTCGTCAGCTTCATCGCCGGAACGACCGCCCCTCCGGGCAAGCGCATGGGCCATGCCGGCGCGATCATCTCGGGGGGCAAGGGCACCGCCGAGGCCAAGCTCGCCGCGCTGCGTGAGGCTGGAGTGCACATCGCCGAGACCCCGTCGGACATCGGTTCGACCATGGTCCAAGCGTTTGGCTGAACGCCCAACGGGCAGGAGCTCATCGATGGCGACGGCCGCGGGACTCATCCGCGGCCGTTCGTCGTTCGTGCCGAGGGGAAAACGGCCGTGAAATCCCCCCTCGCCGGTCGTTCGAGCCGGGAACGCGTTCACGAACGACTCAGGCCCTTCCATCACCGCAGCACGTGGCTCACGGTGCTGTCACGCCAACGGTGCCCTGCGCTCCGCCAGCCAGGTCTCTGCCGCCGTGGTGTCGATGCCAAAGCGCCGCAGGCCGGGGAACACGACCGTCCCCATCGTCTCCATGAACACCGCCACGCGGCTCGAGCGGCGCAGCCCACCGAGCCCGGCGACAGCCTCCGCCACGGCATCCTCGGGCTCGGGTCCTTCGAACAACTCCTCGTGCACGGTCGACGCGAGCATCCGGGGCAGGTGCGGCGCCGGCCACCCCACCGGCCCTCGACTCGCCTCCGCAGCCAGATGCGCCCACCCCAGCCGTGCATGGTCGACCTCATCGGTGAGGACCTCGTGCACGACGTCGCGGACCTCACTGTCGCGGGCCTGCGACCGCATCTCCAGCAGCAGCGCCGTGCTCAGCGTCTCGGTGACGCAGGACATCGCGACCACCTCCGCCAACAATCGCTCACGAGGAACGTCGCGGCGCAGATGCACGGGCCTCGGCGGGGCCGCATCGGTGGGGATCGTCGCGGACCCCAGCGAGTACGCCAGGTCCGAACACAGCACATGGTGACGGGACTCGTCGCGACTGGCCTGCTGGGCCAGGCCCCACACGGTGGGGTCGGCACCCGTCGCCTGGAGTTCCGTCGCCAGCCGCGAAAACCGTGCCGCGGCCTCGAGTTCAACGCCCGCGCGATACGTCCACAGCGACGCCGCCCGCTGACGCGCGGCCTGGCTCAGCTGCCTGCGCACGACCCGAAATCCGCACAGCACGGCTCCGTGTTGACGCACTCGTTGATCCAGCAGCACGGACACCCACATGGATCCTCGACGTCGGGAGGATCGGAGCACTCCACAGCGGGACCGGTCGAGCCCCCCGGGCCCTCGGATTGGCCCGGCTCTCCCGTCGTCGAGCCGCCGTCGGATCCGCTGGTACTTCCGTGACCGGACCCTGCGGTGGTTCCGGGGTCGGCGGTCCCCGTGGAGGAGCCCATCTCGGCCGGCTCTCCGGTCGAGGCGGACACCGGGCCCGTGGAGGTCAATCCATTGGACACCGGCTCATCGGGTGGCCCGTCGTCGCACCCACCGACCAACAGCGCGCCTTGCAGCACGACGACGTTGAACAAGCGATCCGTTCGCATTGGAATCTACCGTAGCTGCTGTTGCTCGTTCGACCATTCAGCAGTCGTGATCGCCAGCGTTCGGCCCAGCCAAACGTGGCCGTAGCTCCCGCGGTGCCGCCTTTCACCCGGCCGTAACGCCCTCTCGTCGGTGGTCGCCGTCCTTCTCGGCGCAGCCCCAACGAACCACGACCTGGCGAGCCAACCTCGCGAACACGAACACGACCACCAGCCGCAGCATGGCCTTCGTACGACGACCGGCCCCTTCCGAAGCAAGCGGGGTTCCTCGGCGAGCCGGCTCTTCGGCCGAAGGAGCTGGTCCGCAGGGGCGGTCGAGCACTCACCACGGTGCCCGTGCACGCGGCGTCCATGCCCGAGCAGCGCGACGCGTCTCGATGGAACAGATCGAGCAAGCGCTGGCGACGACCCTGGCCTCCGCCGCGGGTGTGGTCCCGTAGATTCGGGCTGTCCCCCGGTCGAGCTCGGCAACCCGGATGCCCGGTTGAGCCACCAATCGGTTTTCCCCGCGCCATCGTCACGCCTCGCGGCAACCGACGGCGCTTGCTACCGTCCTCCATCGAGAGAACACCGATGGTCGACACGCCTGGAGCCCACGTCACGGACGATTTCGACACGGCCGCCGCACGCATCACGGGACGCTTCGCCGAGCGCGTCGACAGCGGCCATGTCTACACCACCGACGCCGAGGACCTGTTCGACGTGTTCCTCGCCGCGCTGCCACCCGAGCCGCGCCAGTTTCTCACCTGCAGTGCCTGCCGCAGGTTCGTCAATCGCTACGGCGGGCTGGCGGCCATCGATGACCAGGGGCGGCACGCGTCCGCCCTGTGGAACGGCGAAGACTCGCGAGACGCCGGACTGGCCGTGGCGCTCGAGGCCATGGCCGACGTGGTCCGCCGCGCCAGGGTCACGGGGGTCTTCATCTCCGACACCGAAGTCCTCGGGACCCCCACGGCGGGAGGCTGGCCCCACTTCTCGGCCCCGATGCCTCGCGTCCACAGCGGCTTGCTCAACGCCGGCCAGGTCATGGCGGCAAAGCGCGAAGACTTCCAGATGCTGGTGCGCGGCCTGGAGGAGTTCGACCTGGCGACCGTGCAGCAGGCCCACTCGCTCCTGCAAAGCGGCAACCTGTTCCGCAGCGTCAAGTGCATCGGGGTGGCCAAGTGGCTGCTCGAGCTCCACCAAGCCCGCCAGGGCGTCAGCGCGCAGTCCCGCGCCAACATCACCTGGGTCGCCGTCGCCGACGCGCCCGCGGGTTTCTGCCACGTCCGCAGCGGGATGATCGGCACCCTGCTCGAGGACATCGTGGCCGGGTTGCCGTTCGCGACCATCAAGGCCCGGTTCGATGCCAAGATGGATCCCACCCGATACCTGCGACCGACCGCGGCGCCCAGCGACGGCAACATCGCCCAAGCGGAGAAGATCGTGGCGCAGCTCGAGACGGAGGGCGCACTGCTGCGACGGTTTGCCCAGCTCGAAGAAATCGAGGCCGTGTGGCGCCCCGAGCCCCTCGTGGATCAGCCCAAGCCCAAAGGGGTGTTCGGACACCTGCGGAGCAAGCGGTCCTCTCCCAAGGGGATCGAGCAGCCCGACGTCACGATGACTTGGGACAAGTTCTCGCGGACCGTCCTGCCCGAGGCGGCGAAGATCGAATACTTCGTGGGTCCGGAGCGCGCGGCGTATGTCGCCATCGTCACCGCCAGCGACGAGGTGAGCGGTCGCATGGAGCCCACCCGCAACAAGTCACGCATCTTTCGGGTGTTTCGCTTTCTCAGTGGCGTCAAAGCCGAGGGCCAGACCGATCTCGAAACCGCCTGCCGAACGTTTGTCGCGCAGCACAAGCGCCGAGGCTTGGCTGTGCTGATCAGCGATCTCTACGACCCGGCGGGCTTCGAAAAA
>JAHZJA010001125.1 GCA_022601155.1 Deltaproteobacteria bacterium
AGCGAGGCCGGGACGTTCATTTTCTGACGGGCAGCGACGAAAACTCCCTCAAGAACGTACGCGCGGCCGAGGCCGAGGGAATTCCCACCGAGCAGCTGGTCACTCGCAATGCCCGCGCCTTCGCGGACCTACGAGGACCACTGGCCCTGTCCAACGACGACTTCATCCGCACCAGCGTGGACGACCACCATCGTCGCGGTGCACAGAAGCTGTGGCAGGCCTGCGCCCAGTCGGGCGACCTGTACAAGAAGGCCTACCGGGGTCACTACTGCGTGGGCTGCGAGCAGTTCTACGCCGCCGCCGATCTGCTCGACGGCCGATGCCCCGAGCATGGCACCGAGCCCGAGCTGGTCGAGGAGGACAACTGGTTCTTCCGCCTGTCTCGCTACGCGCCGCAGATCCTCTCGGCCCTCGAGTCCGGCCGACTCGCGGTCACCCCGGAGCGCTACCGCAACGAGGTCCTCGCCTTCGTGCGTGCCGGGCTCCACGATTTCAGCGTGTCACGCTCGGTGGAGCGCGCCAGAGGCTGGGGCATCCCCGTGCCCGGAGATCCGAGTCAGGTGATGTACGTATGGTTCGACGCGCTCGGCAACTACATCACGGCGCTCGGATACGCCGACCAGACCCCGGCCTTCGACAGGTTCTGGGGCGAGTGGGGCGAGCGCGTGCATGTGATCGGCAAGGGGATCACGCGATTTCACGCCGTGTATTGGCCGGCGTTGCTGATGTCGGCCGCCGTGCCCCTCCCGACCACGATCGCAGTCCACGGCTATCTCACCGTCGAGGGTCACAAGATCGGCAAGTCTCTGGGCAACGCCATCGCGCCCGAGGCCATCGTCGCGGCGCACGGTACCGACGCGGTGCGCTACTACCTGTGTCGACACGTGCGAACGGGGCGGGACGGCGACTTCTCGCAGCAGCGGCTGGCCGGAGCCCGCGACGCCGAGCTGGCCGACCAACTCGGCAACCTCCTGCGACGCACGGTGGTGATGATCGACCGCTACTGCGATGGCCGTGTGCCCGCCCCCAGCGGCAACGGCGAACGAGGGCTGCCCGAGACTGCGGCCAAGGTCGCGCAGACGGTCTGCACCGCGTTCGACCAGCTCCGTATCGACGAGGCGCTGTCAGCCGCGTGGTCGCTGGTGGAGCGAGCGAACCTCATCGCCGTCGAGCGTGCACCGTGGGCCCTGGCCAAGCGTCGCAGCGAAGCGGGAGTCGAGGCCGCCCTGGGAGATGCGCTGTACGTCTTGGCAGAGCTGCTGCGGCTGTCTGCGTGGCATCTGGCTCCGTTGCTGCCAGGCACCGCCGCCGAAATCCGACGTCAGCTCGGCCTCACCGCCCACGAGGATCGGTCGTGGCCACAGGCGAGCGCCTGGGGCGGGTTGGTGCCAGGAACGCGGGTGTGCGTCGGGCCCCCCATGTTTCCCAAGGCGGGCGGCGGCAACCCGGCCTCATGACGACGTCGCGCGTTGCTTCGTTCGACGAGTTCGAGTGTTCGCCATCGAACGGAGCCACCGCCGTGGCCCCGATGGTGGACGACGCGCGGGGCCGGAGGTCATCGTCGGCACGTCGACCCCCGGCGAGCACCCCCGCACACGCCGCAAGCTCGGCCTCAGCCGGGCTCGACGGCCCGACCTCGTGCGTCTCATGAATTGGTCGACATATTCGTCTCGCGAGTCATCTGGAACACGAGTCGATTCGAATAGTCCATCGATCGCCAATTACTTGGTCAGCCTCCCGACCCCATTCCAAAGTCGAGCGGGATACCGGGCGATCGATGATGAAGACGAACAGTTCGAATTCCGGCTTGGTGCTGCAGGGCTACTTTCGTAGCGAGCGCTTTCGGGGGACGCGTCGCGCAGGCGCAGGCGCCCCCGTGCAAGCCAAGGCCGCCTCACCGTCGCGCGCAGGGGCTCCACGCCCCGACCTGCTTCCACCGACGATGACCGGCGCAGCCGCCCAACCCAAGCCTCGCGCGACAGACCCCAGCGCGCCGCGCCCCGAGCTGCTCCCCGCGAAGATGCGCAGCAGGATCGGCCAGCCCAAGACGCGGGGCGAGCCCGACGCGCCGCAAAGCGGGACACCACAGCCGCAGCAGCTCCCGGGCATGGGCCCCCTGCGCCACGGCGGGCCACGACGAGCCGCCCAGGCGCGATCGAACGACGGCATCTCCACCACCCCGGTCGCTGCCGGTCGCCTTCGGACGATTGGCGAGGGGCAGCCGCTCGAGCCCGGGATTCGCCAGACCATGGAGGGGTTGTTCGACGCCGACTTCTCCGGCGTGCGCGTCCACGAGGGCCCGACCGCGGAGGCGATGGGTGCCCTGGCGTTCACGCTGGGGGAGCAGCTCCACTTTGCGCCCGGGCTCTACGACCCCACCACCCGCCACGGCGTGGAGTTACTCGGGCACGAGCTGACCCACGTCGTCCAACAACGCGACGGGCGGGTGGCCAACCCGTACGGGCAGGGGGTGGCGATCGTTCAAGACCCGGCCCTCGAGGCCGAAGCCGATCGGATGGGGCAGCACGTCGCAGACCAGGTGTGGTCCCGCCCGACGATAGGCCAGCCCGCGACGGCCGGTGGCGCTGCCCGACCAACCCGCGCACTTCAGGCCAAGCCCAAGACGTTCGCCGCGATGGCGCGGCAGTTCATGGCTCGGGCCCTGCGACGAGGAGGGCTCGGACGACGGAGCGCCATTGCGCAGCGCTCCGCCCTTGCTGTACCCAAGGCGTACACAGGTGAAGACCCCATCGCGGAGCTCCAGGCCATCGCCGAGGCCTTTCGGGCGTTCGCCAAAGCGGAAGACACGACCATCCAGGAGGTTCAGGCCATGTGGTTCAAGCTGGCGGCGAAAGATGACCTGGAGCTGGCGGTGTCAGCCAACAACACATCCGGCGAAAAGAGGGCGGTGGAGGCGATCGCCGCGGGGCTGAAGAAGGCGACCGCCGACACGAACAAGCACGCGCGAGGTGCCATCGGCACCGCAAAGACCTACCTCTCCACCCCAGCCCACGCGACGCACGACACGGCAACGCCCGTGCCCGGGCGCTCGCATGCAGAGCAGAACTTGCTCCGATGGATCGCTCCGCGATTGACCAAGGAGTCCGTGTTCTACATCGCGGGTACGAAGGATCCGTGCACCCAGTGCCTCCCGCGACTGAGCGCCTACTTCGAGCGCCTCAAGTCTGCCGGATACGCCAAGATGTTCACCTACCACGACGGCGGCCGTCACCAGAGGGTTGAAGAAAAGGACGTGAAGGATCAGGTGGATCCGAAGGCGTTGGATCTTCCCGGCTGACGCGTCGACCGGCCGCAGACCAACGCCCCCCCCGGCCCCGAGACTGGAGGCATCACGCCGATGCCTCCAATCGTGCGGTCGAGCTCCAACGCGCCGAGTTCCTCACCCGCCGATCGAGCAGAACTGCTCGTAGTCGATGAGCTCGATCTCCTCGGCCGGCTTGCTGCACACCCGACACTCCGGGTCCTTGCGCAGCTTCAGCGTGCGGAACTTGGTCTTGAGCGCATCGAAGACCAACAGTCGGCCGCTGAGCGTCTCGCCCACGCCGAGGATGATCTTGATCGCCTCGGTCGCCTGGACGGTGCCGACCAAGCCAGGCAACACCCCGAGCACGCCCGCTTCTTGGCAGCTGGGCGCCATCCCGGGCGGAGGCGGATCGGGGTACAGGCAGCGATAGCAGGGGCCATCGTCGGGCAAGAAGGTGGTCATCTGCCCCTCGAAGCGGAAGATCGAGGCGTGGATGACGGGCTTGCCGAGCTTGAGGGCGGCGTCGTTGAGGAGGTAGCGGGTGGGGAAGTTGTCGGCGCCGTCGATGATGAGATCGTAGTCGGCGATGATGTCGAGGACGTTGTCGGCGGTGAGCCGGGTCTGGTGCGCGATGATCTCCACGTCGGGGTTGAGCGCCTGCAGAGTCTTGCGCGCGCTCTCGACCTTGGGCATGCCCAGGCGCTCCATGTTGTGGAGCACCTGTCGCTGAAGGTTGCTCTCATCGACCACATCGTCGTCGACGATGCCGATCGTGCCGACGCCCGCGGCGGCGATGTACAGGCTCGAGGGCGAGCCCAGGCCACCGGCCCCGAGGAACAAGACCTTGGCATCGAGCAGCTTGCCCTGGCCTGCCTCCCCGACCTCGGGGAGCATGATGTGACGGCTGTAGCGCTTGAGCTGCTCGGCATTGAGGACGCGGGGGCGCTCGAAGGCATGGCCCGCGTTCTTCCAGGCGCGGAAGCCCCCCGCCATCGACGAGACCTTGGCGTAGCCGAGCTGACCGAGGGCTTGGGCGGCGAGCGCGGAGCGGGTACCTCCAGCGCAGTAGATGATGATCTCCTGGTCGCGCTCGGGGACGGCGTCCTCGACCTTGATCTCCAAGAAACCACGCGGGATCCACTGGGCCCGGGGGATGAACCCCTGCTCGTACTCGTCACGCTCCCGCACGTCGATCAGCACGGGGCCATCGGGGCGGTCGAGCACCCGAGCCTTGGTCTCGTCGACGGAGACCTCGTGGATCTCGGACTTGACCTGGGAAAGGAGCTCGCTGAAGGTAGCCATCGTCTGTCGTCTCCAGATTTCTCGATTTAATGCCGTGTTTTATCGACGGCATGGGACAATCCGCGAAAAATGTGGCTCACGGCGAGCTTCACGTCAACATATCGAATCTACGATTTATCACGATATAATAGTCAAGACGGCCCGGAGAGCCCGGAATGGGGGAGACGGGCACGGCTGCGAAATCGACGGTGGATGGGGTCCGGAGCCGCGCCTGGGCGTGGTGGCGTGCGGCGTGTGACGCGGCGCGGTCGCGCGGGTATACCAACCGGCACCGCGCTCGTGCCCGACTCCGCTACCGCCACCGCCCTCCCCGTCGACGACGGCAACGCTCTCCGTGAACTGGCCCAGGCCCGCGAGCGGCTGCTCGAGCAAGTCCACCACCGCATCGTCGGTCAGTCGGAGGTCATCGATCTACTGCTGATCTGCCTGTTCGCCGGAGGCCACGGTCTGTTCGTGGGCGTCCCGGGCCTGGCCAAGACGTTGTTGGTCAGCAGCCTCGCCGAAGCGCTCGACCTCGAGTTCTCACGGATCCAGTTCACGCCCGATCTCATGCCCGCCGACATCACGGGCAGCGAGGTCCTCGAAGACGACCCCGCCACGGGCAAGCGACGGTTTCGTTTCGTCTCGGGGCCGGTCTTCTGCAACCTGCTGCTGGCCGACGAGATCAACCGAACCCCGCCCAAGACGCAGGCCGCACTGCTCCAGTCGATGCAAGAGCGCCGGGTCACGGCCGGGGGCAGCACCCACGATCTGCCGCCGCCGTTCCACGTGTTCGCCACGCAGAACCCGATCGAGCAGGAGGGCACGTATCCCCTGCCCGAGGCGCAGCTCGATCGCTTCATGCTGCAGATCGCAGTGGGCTACCCCGATGCGGAGGCCGAGCGCCAGATCGTGGCGATGGGCGCCCCGTCGACCGAGCCTCTGACGCCGGTGCTCACACCCACCCAGCTTCTCGACCACCAACGCCTGGTACGGCGAATTCCCGTCCCGCCGTCGGTGGTGAACCACGTGGTCGCCCTGCTACGCGCATCGCGACCGGCCGAGGCCGAGTGCCCAAGCGAGGTCAAGACCCTGCTGCGATGGGGTGCTGGGCCCCGCGCGGGACAGCAGCTGCTGGTCGCCTCGCAGGCCCATGCTGCGCTGCAGGGACGCCCCGCCGTCACGGTGGAAGACGTCCGTGCGCTGGCCGGGCCCGTGCTCGAGCACCGCTTCGTTCGCAGCTTCACCGCCGAGAGCCGCGGGATCGGCAGCGACGAGATCAGGCGGCAGATCCTCGCCGCGGTCCCGGCTTGAGAGGCTCGCCGAACCCGTGGCGACCGACTCCGAGGGCACCCGCTCCAAGGCCAATCGCT
>JAHZJA010001126.1 GCA_022601155.1 Deltaproteobacteria bacterium
AGGGCGACCGACCGGAAGGAGAGGGGCGGGGCCACGCAGGTCGCCCCCGCACTACATCCCCCGTGCCACGGTGGCCCGCGCGCCTTCGCGTTTCAGCCCGCGAGCTCAGCGGTCCACGCCACCCGTTGCTCGCAGTCCTCGGCTACCGAAGACATCCGGTTGATGACCCAGTACGGGTCCATCGCGCCGCCCGCAGAGGGAATGAGCCGGATGCCGGGCGAGCCCACCAGCACGGGATCGGTGTCGCCGAAGCGCAGCCCATGAATACCGGGCGGTTCATTGCAGGCCGTATCCCCGTCGCACAGCTCCAGCGGCGCCAGCTGAGCGGAGATTGGATCGTTGAGCTGCTTGAACCCGGTGACCTCGGTGCCATTGATGGCGTGGAACAGCGGAAATGGTGAGGTCGGGCCCGCCGCGAAGATGGTCAGGCCCGTCCAGACGCACTCGCCCTGGGCGGTCGTGGCGGTGTGCCCCAGAAGCCGCCCCGGGCCTTCGAGCGGGGGGAGGTCGGCAAGACCCTGGATGAAGACCGTGATGAAGTTGATGGGTTCCTCGCAGCCACAGCCCCCGCCGGGACATTGGTAGTGGAGGACCTCGGTCTCGTCGCTGTCGACCGTGAAGCAGCCTGGCTGTGTGGCCCACGGTTGGCACGGATCTGTGGGCGGATCCCAGGTGCCGTTGCGATCCCAGACCTCGAAGACGATGGGCCGGTCTTCGTGGATCTCGCAGACGGACAACGGCGGATCGCCAGTGGCTCCGGAGGTTCGCTCGCCCGCAGTCGACCCCTCGGCCCCGGTGGTATCGGCGGTGCTGCTTCCGCGAGACCCCGAGCCTCCTGCCAGGTCGAAATCTGGGTTGGTGCGGTAGCAGCCGCTGGAGTCGGCCATCGCACCGAGTATGACGGCCGTGGCGACAAGCAACCGAAGGCCTTGGAAGGACGGTGTCATTGCAGGCGTCGGCATTGTGCACCACTTCATCCCGACGGCGGCCGAGTTGCGGCGTACCGTCGTTCAGCAGGCGGCCCGAGGACGCACGGGCTGCGAATGGTACGCAGCGTCGTTGGTCGCCATGGAAGCGATGAAGACTTCGTGGTGTCGCATCGTACGGGTCATGCACCAGAGCCAACGAACCGGCACTGGGACTGCCACCGATCGTCGACGACGAACACCCGTCCGCTACTCTGGCGTGACGATTACGCCACGCTCGTCGAACCACCGCCGAATCTCGTCGGCTTCACGCGTACCACCGTCGCCGAGTGTTTCGTATAGACGCAGAGCGGTGCGGGCGAGGGACTGTGCACGTGACCTGTCGCGGTGCTCGATGGCGCGCGCGAGGAGGAATCGTGCTTCGGCGCGCCAAGCGGTCGCGCCCGAGACCTCCTCGAACACCGCAATGGCGCTCATGGCCATGGCCTCGGCGCGTTCGAAGCGCTCCAGGTCGAGCAGGCACGCGGCCACGCCGACCTGCGAGTAGCCGATTCGACGGTCACCCGCGTCGAGGGCCTGCGTGCGGATCTCGAGGGCTTGCAGGTGAGCGGCGAGGGCGGGCTCTGGCTCGCCACGCTCCCGGAGGACAGTCCCCAGGCCCGATCTGGCGACCGCCCGCTTGGGGTGACCGACGGGCGTGGTCCGGTCGGCCAGACGCACCATCAGCTGCGCCTGCTCGAGCGCGCCGTCGAAATCTCCCTCGCGGCGCAGGACGTTGGACAGCAGCAAGCGCGGCGAGGTGAGACCGGCGTAGTCCTCCCCGAAGTGGGTGAGGAAGATGGCGATGGCCTCCCGCGCACGTTGCCCAGCCGATTGACGCTGACCGTGGTCGTACTCGAACTGGCCCAACATCAACGTGGCCTTGGCCCGTGCGGGGGTGTTGGCCGGGGTGCGGTCGAGCGCGATGCGGAAGTGCTCGTCCGCGCACGCGTCGTCGCCCATCTGCCAGCAGGTAAACCCGAGGTTGCCGTGCATCGTGGCCACCTGGGGATGGTGCTCCCCGTAGGCATCGACCAGCATCCGGAGGTTCTGCCGGGTGTAGTCGCGCGACTTTTCGCCGTGCGACAAGCTCAGCTCCGCCGCGGCCAGCTGCGACATCAGGGCGGTCTGGCGCGACAACGTGGGCGCGGCACGCTGCGCATGATCCAGGGCCGCCGAGAATCGATCGCGGGCCTGTGCGGTCTGGCCGGCGTCGAGGGCGATCAGTCCACGTAGGGACTCGAGTCGACTGAGGAGGGCGGGCTGGTCGGGCACCGCAGCCACCGCGACCTCGACCGCCTCGAGGAGAGTCCCCGCTGTGCCGGCATCCTTCTCGTCGAGCAGCACGTATTGCGCTCGATGGAGCCATACGTCGGCAATCGTCGCAGCGTCGGCGCTGCGACTGGCCCACAGCAGCGCCTCCTTCATCGCTTCGCCGCCGCTGTCGAGGTCTCCGGCGCGGTAGTGATGGTGCCCCTTGGCCAGCAGCGCGGCCGCGCGGGCGCGGGGGGCTTGCACGTCGGTCAGGTCCGCGAGGCTCTCGGTGACGAGCCGCTGAGCGTCGTCGAGGTTGCCGGCCCGGGCCAAGCCCTCGGCCCGGGCGACCTTGCGCTGTGCGTCGTCGATGCGCTGTTGCTCGGTCGAGTCGAAGCCGCGGTCGTCGGCGTGCACCGTCTCGCAGCGGGCGGGGTC
>JAHZJA010001127.1 GCA_022601155.1 Deltaproteobacteria bacterium
ACCGCCCCCACCACCGGGGCCGAGGCCCTCGAGACCCGATGGCGTCAGGGAAAAAGCGACTCCCGTACAATTGGGGCCGGCCCCACAGCCGCCAACCACGTTGCCCACCCCGTCCTACAAGGCGCACCCACAACCCACGAGGGCCACGGAGAAGCCACCGCCAGCGCCCCCACCACAGGAGACGCACCCATGACCCTAGCCAGCAATCCCCTTCGTTCCGTATCGACCTTCGCTGCCCCCATGCTCGTCGCAGTGCTGATGGCAGCCACGGCCAGCACCGCCCACGCCGAGATCGTCGTGTGTGGCGACGGTCAGCAGCACGCCACGGAGCTGTGCGACGACGGCAACACGGTCGACGACGACGGCTGCGACGCCTCGTGCACGCCTTCGGGGATCGCGGCGATGAGCCATGGCGATGGCACCGCGTGCGCCGTGACCCTGGCCGGCAACGTCAAGTGCTGGGGTCTCAACGACCATGGCCAGCTGGGGCTGGGCCACACCCTGGTCGTCGGTGACGACGAGGATCCCTCCGACGTTCCGTTCGTCGACCTGGGAGGCAGCGCCGCCACGGCGGTGCATACCAACGGCGAGCAGACCTTTGCCCTGATGACCGACGGCTCCGTCCGAGCGTGGGGGCTCAACGACGCGTCGCAGCTCGGCCTGGGTCACACCGCCGACATCGGCGACGACGAGTCGCCCGCCACCGCCACCGTCAGCACCACGCCGCAGATCGGCGGCACGGTGGTCGAGCTGTCGGCGCACGGGTACTTCGCGTGCGCACGGCTCGACGACGGAGCGGTGCGCTGCTGGGGCGCCAATGATCGCGGGCAGCTCGGGTACGCCCACACCAACACCATCGGCGACGACGAGCATCCGTCCGCCGCGGGCAACGTTGCGCTGGGGGGCGTGGCGGTGGGACTGGCGACGGGGTCCGAGCACGCCTGTGCGCTGCTGGGTGATGGCGGGGTGCGCTGCTGGGGTGCCAACGACTACGGCCAGCTCGGCTACGGACACACCGCGATGATCGGCGACGACGAGCATCCTTCGACCGCAGGTGAGATCGCATTCGATGACCGCGCCGCAGTGCAGCTGATCGCAGGGGCGCGGCACACCTGCGCCCTGCTCGACGACGGCGCGGTGCGTTGCTGGGGCGACAACTCGCGCGGCCAGCTGGGCTACTCCGGTCTCGACGCGGTGGGCGACGACGAGAGCCTCAGCGATGCGGGCGACCTGAGCCTGCCCGCGCCCGCGGTGTCGATCTCGGCCGGCCGCGCCCACACGTGTGCCTTGCTGCAGGACGGCGCCCTCTACTGCTGGGGTGCCAACGACTTCGGCCAGCTGGGGCGGGGCACCGTGGACGACGCGGTCACCCTGACTTCGACCACCGCGACCGATCTCGGCGGCATGACCATCGAGGTGCTCTACACCGGCGCCACCGCCGAGAAGACCTGCGCGCTCATGAACGACAGCGCGGTCCACTGCTGGGGCGCCAACGACGTCGGCCAGCTCGGGCGTGGCGACACGACGCTGGCGATCAGCGGCAGCGAGAGCATCTTCGTGGATCTCATGGACGAGACCATCGAGTAGCGCCGACCGTAACCGAGCACACCCTCACGGGCGGACCGAAAAGGGGCCGCGGTCTTCGGGCCGCGGCCCTGATATTAAGACTGGGACTCGTCCATGACCCCGATCGATGCAGGGCACGGCGCTCGAAGCGCAGCCCCAGACGGTGCAGCCGCGAGTGATCCAGCCTCGGATGGAGCTGCTCCAGACGGCGCAGCCTCCGGGGGCGCAGCGCCGAAGGCCTCACCCGGCATGGTCCAGACCATCGGCGACGAGTCGATGACTGCGGGCGAAGCCCCCCGTACCCCGGGTCGGCGGGTCGGACGATTTACGGTCTTGGGTCAGCTGGGCCAGGGCGGCATGGGCAGCGTGCTGCAGGCCTACGACGACACCCTCGACCGCCAAGTCGCCGTCAAGCTCATGCACGAGAGCTTGGGCAACCGCCACGAGAAGCGAATGCTCCGCGAGGCCCAGGCGCTCGCTCGCCTGTCTCACCCCAACGTCGTGCAGGTGTACGAGGTGGGCAAGGTCGATGGGCGCATGTTCATCGCGATGGAGATCATCCACGGCCAGACGTTGGCGCAGTGGCATGAGACTCCGCAGCCGTGGCGCGAGTGCGTCGACGTGTACTTGCAGGCGGGGCGGGGTCTCGTGGCGGCCCACGCCGAGGGCTTGGTGCACCGCGACTTCAAGCCCTCCAACGGGATCATCGACGACGAAGGCCGCGTCCGTGTCCTGGACTTCGGTCTCGCGCGGGATGCCGGGATGTTGGACGAGGAGGACTCCCCGGACCCGGAGTCTTCACCAGGCTCGGCGTTGACACGCTCATCCCGGAGCCAGGTCTCGACCCCGCGGGCATCCACCAGCCGCCGCTTGCCGCCCGACATGGCCTCACTGCTCGGCAGCAGCCCCAGCGTCCTCGAAGAAGACCTCACGCGCACGGGCGCCATCCTGGGCACGATGGCCTACATGGCGCCCGAGCAGGTCCGTGGCCGTCTCGCGGACGCCACCAGCGACCAGTTCAGCTTTTGCGCCTCGCTGTGGGAGGCGCTGTACGGTGAGCGCCCGTTCCACCAGGGGGGGCTGACCGCGATCAAGATGGCGGCGCAACGACAGCCGCTGCGACCCCCGACCGGGATTCACACGCCCAGCTGGCTGCTGCGGATCCTCCGGCGTGGACTGTCGATCGATCCCGAGGACCGATGGCCGTCACTCGAGGCACTGCTGGACAAGATGGAGCGCCGACGCCGACCGCGGTGGCCCGTCATGGTCCCGGCTGGAGTCGCGATGCTGGGGGTCGGCGCGCTCGGCTGGGCATTGCTCCGGTCGGAGGAGCCGCCGTGCGCCGCCACCGAGTCCCAGCTCCGCGATGCGTGGGATCCCGTGGTGCAGCAGACCCTGGCCAGCAAATTTCACGACACCCAGCTCGAGTACGCCGACCGAACGTGGTCGCTGGTCGAGCCGCAGCTGCAGGCCTACGCCGATCAGTGGGTCACCCTCAAGACCGATATCTGCGAGACACGTCTCGACGACACCCAGAGCACCGCACCGCTCGATCGCCGTGAAGACTGCCTCGACTTCGCGCGGGTCGCCTTGGGCGAAGCGGTCGGGGTGCTGTTGGAGGCCGACGTGGAAGTGGTGACCCTCGCCAACCAAGTCGTGACCGCCCTACCGGTGCTGTCGCGCTGCGAGAACGACGAGGCGCTACGCCATCAACCACGCCCCGCGACCCTGAACAAGGCGCAGGAGGTCGCGGCGATCCGCGAGGAACTGACCCGCGTCGTCGCCCTGGGCGAGGCGGGCAAATATGTCGACGGTCTGGCCGAGCTCGCACCACTGATGGATCGCGCGGATGCGTCCGAGTACGAGCCGCTGCGCGCCGAATCGCTCGCGCTGCGGGGCAAACTTCAGCTGGACGCGGGCCGATACTCGGCCGCCGAGACCGATCTCAGCCTTGCCTATGCCCTCGCGCTGGAGAACGGCGCCCACGATGCGGCGATCGAGGCGGCGTCCAAGCTGGTCGAGGTGGTCGGCTACGAGCAGGCACAGGCCGAGTCCATGCAGTGGCTGGGGCCCACGGCCATCAGCCTCGCGCGGTGGCGAGACCCCGGCGGTCCGCTCTTGGCCGAAGCGCTGACCGTGCAAGGGATGGTGCTGTCAGCGCGAGGGCTGTACGACCAGGCGCGCGAACACCACGAGCAAGCACTGAGACTCCTCGAGCAGAAGCCCGGGAGCAATCCGCTCGACCGCATCGGCCCGCTGAGCAACCTCGCGGCGGTGCTCAAGAAAAGCGGCGACCACGAGCGCGCTGGCACTCTCGAAGCCGAAGTCACGAAGATCATCGAGGACAACCTCGGCTCCCATCACCCCATGCTCGCCCAGCATCTGACCAACTTGGGGGTCGTGCTGACAGCCAGGGGGAAGCTCGACCAAGCACGAGCCAATCAGGAGAGGGCCCTGGCCATCTATGCGGATCTCGGCCAGCTCCAGCACCCTCGCGTGGCCCACATTCGCACCAACCTCGGATCGACGCTGATCAAGCTGCGGCGGAGCGAAGAAGCGGCGGAGCACTGCCAGGCCGCCATCCAGCTGTGGGAAGGAACCCTGCGCGGAGGCTCGCAGCACCCCTGGGTCTCGCGCGCGCTCAACTGCATCGGCTCGGCGTTGATGCAGCAACGACGATGGGACGAGGCGCGAGCCCCCATGCTGCGGGCAGTGGAGATCCTCGGCGCCCAACGAACCGACCATCCCGAGCTGGTGATGGTCCACGTCAACTTGGGAACCACCGAGGAAAAACGCGACAACAGCCAAGCCGCCGAGTATCACTACCGAGCGGCCATCGAGATCGCCGAGCGCGACGAAGATCAACACATCCCGCTGGTTACCGCGCTCAACAAGCTGGGCAGCCTGGTCTATCGCGAACGTGGCCGCGACAACGAGGCGGTCGAGCTCCACCGCCGCGCCCTTCGCATCCTGTCGTCGGCCGAGATGCGTGACCACAAGCGCGAGGGGATCAGTGAGTGGGCACTGGGCCGCGCCCTCGTCCGCACCGAGCAGCCCGCCGCCGCCCGCAAGGCCTACCAGCGCTCGCTGGCGGCCTACGGACGCCTCGAGCCACAGTTCATGGACCGCTCGCCGCTGGGGTGAAGACCGAGCTGGGACTGGCGGATCTGTTGTGGACGCAAGAGCAGCGGGTGGCCGCCGTCGACAGAATCGACCGCGCCGCGATGCGCTACGCCGCGGCCGAACGAAAGCCCCTCGAGGCGGCGGCCCGAGCCTGGCTCGACGCTCACCCGCTGCACTGAACCAGAGCCCCGACGGCGCGCAGGCCGATGCCGACTCAAGGCTGGGTGTGCAGTGCGAGCCACCGCTGCGCCTCGTCGAGCACGGGGTCGTCCGACGCCGCGTGCTGCTGGAGCCCTTGCCGAGCCTGCTGGCCGAGGGCTCGGGCCTTGGAGCGGTCGGCGGACTCGGGCCACATCGCCATCGCCAAGACCAGCTGCGCCACCGCCACGGAGTATGGATCGGCGGCGCGATCGTCGGGGCCCCCCAGCTCGACCGCACGTCGGGCCAGCGACCGCGCCGCGGCGGGGTGATCACGCCGTAGCTCGACCCGAGCCATCTGCACGAGCGCCGCCCGCAACGCGGGGTGCTGCTCACCGAGCAAGACTTCACGGCGCACCAGCGCGTGATAGTAGTGGTGCACCGCATCGTCGAACTCGCCCTGAGACACCAACACCTCGGCGAGCCGGACATGGGCATCGGCCACATCGGGATGCACGGGACCGCCGCGGTGGGCTCGTTCGGCACCGTGCAGTGCATCCGTGTAGTGCGTGCGAGCCTCATCCAGCTTTCCGTGGTGCGCCGACACGGCGCCCAAGCTGGTCGACAGTAGGGCCTGGGCCATGGCCCCCGCATGTCCCCGCTCGATCTGTGCACGCGCCTGGCGCTCCCAGTCTCGGGCCTCCTCGGCCCGACCACCGGCACGACCAATCAGCTCCACCAGCGCCGCAGCGGCACCCACGGCCACGACGTCGTAGCCATGATCGACCGCCACCGCGTGGGCGCGAACGAGCGTGGACTCGGCCTCGGACAGGCGCCCCTGCTGCCGATGCTGATGGCCTCGGGCGAGCAACACCTCGGCCAACGCAGGGCCCATCTGCAGCGCTTGCGCCTGCTCCACCAGCGGTGCGAGCAGAGCCTCGGCTTGATCGTCGTGCCCCGCCCTGGCCAGCGCACGCGAGCGGGCGAGGGCGTGCCACAGCGTGTCGCCTTGGCGCATCCGCTCGGCATCCCGCGGGGTCGAGCGCATCCGCATCGCAGCCAGGGCGTCATCGTCGTCACAACCGTGCAGCGTGGGCAGCCCCGAGACCATCTCCACCGCGTGCGACACCACCGCGGCATCGGCTCGTCCCAGCACCTCCACCGTGCTCTCGAACGACCACCATCGATGCCTCAAGCACGAAAGACGCCGCTCCAGCCTGCCCGCGTCGACGTCCTCGGCATCGACCAAGGCCTCGCAGGTCTGCTCGAGTCGATGGCCCCAGCGGTTGGCGTAGTCGTCCAGCCGATGGTGCACTTGCCACCACGTATGCTGAGCATGGCTGTGCGGGTGACCGACGATGACATCGCGTACCCGATCCTTGCGGGCGGGGCCCCATGCCCGCTCGAACTGAGTACGCTGCTGCCGACACTGCGACAGAGCATCGACCACGCTGCGATGCCACGACCACGCGACCACCGGGGCGCCCACGGCCAGCACCAGGCCGCCCCGGATCAGCCACTGGGAGGGTCGGATCGGGCGCGCCAGCTCTCGCAGCAGCGCGCTCATCGAGGGCCAGCGGTCTTCGGGCGTCAGCGACAGCCCGCGCACGACGATACGTCGGATCCGAGAGGGGACCCGCACCCCGCGAGGGGCCGGGGGCACCTTGCCGCTCATGAGATTCGACAGCAGCTCGCCGATCGACGATCCCGTGAACGGCCGGACCCCGTACAGCGCCTCGTGCAGCGCCGCGCAAAAGCTGAACTGATCACTCTTGGCGTCGACCCCCCGGCCGCACAGTTGCTCGGGCGCCATATAGACCAGTGTGCCCAGCACGGCTCCGGTTCGGGTGAGCGTCTGGGCCAGCATCGTGTCCCGAACCGAGGGCGGATACTGACGACTCCCGGCCGACTCGGGCACATGCAGATCTCGTACGAGGCCGAAGTCCAGCACTCGCACTCGCCCTTGTTCGTCGATCATGCAGTTGCTGGGCTTGAAGTCGCGATGCACCAGCCCCTGGGCATGGGCCGCGGCAATGCCCCGGCCCGCCTGCAGATATGCTTCGACACACTCTCGCCACGGCCGACGTCGCTGCTGCCACTGCTTGAGCGTCTGGCCGCGCACCAGCTCCATGGCGATGAAGGCTCGTCCGTCTTGCTGACCCGCCTCGTGGACGTGCACGACGTTGGGGTGGGAGAGCTTGGCCAGCGCACGTGCTTCGCGAAGCAGGCGCTCGCCGTGCTGCTCGGCCATGTCGGCATGCAACAGCTTGAGCGCGATGGTCCGGCCCAGCGTGGCGTCGTGAGCCTCGAGGACCGTGCCCATGCCACCGCGACCGAGCATGCCGCGGAGCTCGTAGCGCCCGAAACGATCACTCTGCGCGGATGCACCGAACAGCGCCTCCCGAAGCTTGCCCTTGCGCACCGACCGAACGGATCCCGGCACGGTGGGCAGCTCCGTGTCGGCCGCGACATCGAGCAAGCTCCCCTCGCTGTCGGGTATCGTATCGTCGCTTACCGGGGAGTCGCTCACCACACGCTGCACCCAGCGTAGCTCGGCGGCCCGCCGTGGGGTCCGCGGATCTGTGAGGGTCCGGTGAACCTCTACGCGCTGGTGTCCGAACGGGGTCGCGAGACTTCACCAGTGCAGCACGATCGAGGGTCGCCAACCCCACCCCAGAGCCCTTGGATTGCCGTTCCGCGCGGATATGCCTGATGGCCGGTCCGTTCGCGACGTGGGCGACGGCACTGTCACTACACGCGTCTTATGCACGCTGTGATCGATGTGCTCGGCATCGCAGACACGGCCCCGCGAACCTTCGATCCAGCCCGTTTTTACACGAATTTCACTGAGACGAGACGACAGTTCGTGGGACTTACAAAGCGGGTGACGTATGGCGAAAACTGAACGGCATACGATTTTCGGAGCGGTAGTGGTGGGCCTGATGCTCAGCACCGGGTGCTACTCCGGAGTCGGCGATTTCGACGGTGAGGACGCTGGGTTGTCGGGTGGCGACGCGGGCGAGGACGATGGTGAAGGCCCCGATGGATTGGGCCCCGCTGAGGAGCTGCCCGCTCCCACGACACGATTTTTCCGGCTGACCCACGTGCAGTGGGAAAACACCGTCCAGGATCTTCTTTACCTGGACGCACCGACCGGGTTCTCGGACGAGTTCCGGGCCGACCCGTTCGTGGGCGGTTTCGTGTTCGACAACAACGCGCTGTCGCTCCAGGTCGACCAGCCACTGTGGCTGGGCTACCAGCGTGCGGCCGATCAGGTGTCGTTGATGGTCTCGGAAGACCCGGCGATCATCGACGCGATCGCGCCCGACAACGGCGCCGACGCAGCGACCCGTGCCGCCGAGTTCGTGCAGAACTTTGGCATGCGGGCGTTCCGACGGCCGCTGATCGCCGCCGAGGAGGCAGAGCTCA
>JAHZJA010001128.1 GCA_022601155.1 Deltaproteobacteria bacterium
ACGACGAATCGCGCTCGGCGGCGTTGTGACCCGACGAACATCCTTGCCGTGTTCATCACGGCGGCCAAAGTGGCAAACCCGCGCGTCCAGGAGTTTCGACATGCGATACCTTACTGAAGCACACGGAACACAGCGTGGGATCCATCTGCACACCCAGGGGATCGGGGTCGCAGCAGTATGGCTATGCACATTCTCCGCCTGCAGTGGTTCACCTTCTTCTGGTCCCGACGGGAGCAGCGGTGCCAGTTCGTCCTCTCCCGACTCGGACGGGAGCAACGGCGACGGTAACGTTGATAGCGGCAGCGGTGGCAACAGTATTTGCTCTAGCTGTGACGTGAGCCCGCCGTTGGCAGACGGCCCCATCAACGAATACTTCGATAGGTTCAGAATGCCGGTTGAGCGTGAAGGATGCACGACCCTTCACCGCCCTCACAGTGTGAGGCGTTGGAGTGTCTTTTATCCTGGGCGCTGCGCAGGGTGCAAAATTCCCAACCGGATCAGCTCTGCGGCCTTCGGTGACACATTGATAGTGAGCTGGGTCGCCTCGGCGGCCTACCAGGATTCCGACGACCCGAACCAAAGCAGATTCGGACACCTCTCTACATTCTCATTTTCCGAAGAGGACGGCTTCAGCAAGATCAACGATTTCGTGTACGAAGAATGTGACTACGACATGGGGTCCATAGCGGTATCCCCGGACGGCTCCGTCATCGGCGCGCTCTGCATCTCCGACAGGCCCGACCACGATCATCAAAACAACGTCATCCTGTACGAGTGGGTTGGCGGGCAGATCACTCAAGACCCGGACGTCAGAGAAGTCGTGTCATCTTCGGCCGGGGGCTGGAACTATGGACACTGGGATCTAGCTCTGAACAACGACCTCAGCCACTACTACGTCACCGCGAAGACCGTCACCGACAATGGCGATCATCAAGGAATGACGAGGTTCGCATGGAACCGCCAGAGCCACGAGAAAGAACCCACCCCGGGAAACTGCGGAGGTGGTCACCCCACCTCGAATCGCATCACCCACAACGATCACAACGATACATGGTCCGTCTTCTGTCGCATGGACCAAAAGAGCATGAACTGGGTCACCGCCAGCCCCTCCGACTTCACGGGCTCGAACGAGCCCATTGGGGAATGGGTCGTCACCGACCTCGCGGATACACCGGGAGGGCTCCACAACGGAATCAGCCTAGGGAGCGACGGTTGGTTGGTCGCTGCCACAGGCCCTTTCGACCTTTGGGAGGGGCTGACGGCGGACAATTACCCGGATTCCTTCCAGGACATGCGCAAGGCCAAGCTAGCAGACCAACAGATTGGCCTTCGTCGATTGCCCCCCACGATGACGGAGTTCCAAGGAAACGAGGATGACTACCCCTGGAATTGGATCGATCTCGACACCGTTTGCGCTCCGACGAAGGGAGGAGAGCGTCTGGCGGGAATGGTTCAGCTTCACAACTGGGGGGTGGGTGGCGAAGATAGCGGCCGCATCCTCATGAACTACTCGCCCACCAGGGGGCACACGCGCTCCAACGAGTTCCATGCGGTTGAGATCGATGCAGATGGAAACTTCCTGCACTCTCCTGTGCTGCTGCAAAGAGGCGGCTTGGGGATCGACACCCTCGGCACATACATGCCCGGATCTGGCTGCGTGGTGTATCCACTCTCCTGGACGCCCGATGACCCAGAGAACGGACCTGGGGCCAGTTATCCGGCGATTGAGGGCGCAGTCACCAATCGCTCGGAGTTCCTGAAATTTACGGCCCTGTGTCCCGGCACGCTGCAGGCGACTTCGGGATCATGCGGCTTGCAGATTTCATCGTTGTCGGAGGCCGCACCGCGGCCTCCGGAGGCGTACGAAGCGGAGTGCCCCCAGTTCTGACGCTTCCTTGTCGACGAACCGCATCCTGTCGGAGAATACCGGCGCCGAAGATTCGGGGACGAACCCGACGGTTGGGGCGGCCTGGGCTGGACTCGGCTGGACTCCGGCCTGCCGCTCCCCTTCCCTGCTAGACGATCCCGCTCATGGACGGCCGTCTCCTGCAGTTGTTCGTCATCGCGTTCGCCGGCTGGCTCAATCCACGGGGCCGTCGAACACACCGCCACCGGCCTCCGCCCCCTCGGCCGAATCGGTGAACCTCCGAGGGCACGACGTGCATCCACCCGCAGCCCGTGACGAATTCATGGCCAAAGACCCCTCCCGTCGCGACAGCAGATGAGGGGCTCGACCCGTGGGGCCTGGAACGGAGCGCACGACGACCGGGGAGCTGGTGCTCGGCTCGAACGAGCGTATCCTGCGGCCATGTCCACGCCCTCTCCCCTCGGCGACGCAAACAAATCCGACGAGGTCCTCGCAGCTCAGGCTGCCCTCCACCGTGAGACGGTCGACGAGGTTCGGCAGGCGGTGGAGCGCGACGCCATCGTGGTGGTGGGAATGTCTCAAAACCCCGTGGTCAAGAAGGCTCGCCGTGCCCTCGAGCAGGCGGACCTATCGTTCACGTACCTGGAGTACGGCAGCTACCTCGGCCAGTGGCGCCGCCGCCTGGCGATCAAGATCTGGAGCGGCTGGCCGACGTTCCCGCAGGTGTTCGTCGGCGGGACGCTCATCGGCGGGCACGAGGAGACGGCCCGAGCGCTCGCCGATGGTTCGCTTCGCCGACGGCTCGACGCGACGGACTGATGCGGTCGCGGTGCACGGTGTGGATCGACAGTAGCTGAGCGCACGGTCGTTTCCGCGACAGCAGGCGCGCCACTGAGCCATCGAGCTGGCGTGTTACCGTCCGCCCCGATTTTTCGGCAGGGCAGGAACCGATGACCACCAAAATCGCATTGCTTGCGCTGGGACTGATCGCCGCGGGCTGTCCCAATGGACAGCCTTCATCCGACGGCGGCAGCTCAGGCTCGACGTCGACCGACCCCGGCACCACGGGCACCACGGGCACCCCGCCGCAGCCCGACACTGGCGATACGGCACCCGATCCCGACACGACTCAGGGCACCTCGACCAGCTCGAGCTCGGGCGATCCGGACAGCACCGGAGGCACGACGTCCGGCAACTCGTCCAGCGGCGATCCCTCGACCAGCGGCGACTCCAGCGGCGAGGAGGAGTCCTCGGACTCGAGCGGCAACATGGGCGCGTGCCCCTACAACGAGGTGATGGGCATGCCCGACGTCCAGCTGCAGCTGGTCGGCGAGGGCTTCGACCGACCCGTGCTCGCGCTGGGACACCCCACCGAGCCCGACCGGCTGTTCGTGGTCGAGCAAGGCGGTGATGTCCGGATCCTCGAGCCGGGCCAGAACATGGCCCCCGCCGCTGCGTTCCTGAGCGTGGCGGTGCTGGGCGCCAACAACAACAGCATCGGCGCCGAGTTCGGTCTGCTGGGGTTCGCGTTCCACCCCGACTTCCCCGTCGATCCGCGGGTGTACGTCAACTACAACCCCTCGACGGGCGCGCTGCGGACCGTCGTCTCGGAGTTCACGCTCAATCCGGCCAACCCCGACCAGGTCGATCCCGCCAGCGAACGGATCATCGTCGAGCTCGAGCAGCCCGCGGGCAACCACAACGGCGGCATGATCGAGTTTGGGCCCGACGACTACCTGTACATCGGCATGGGTGACGGGGGTGGTGGCGGCGATACGTTCGAAACCGGGCGCAACCCGGCCGTGCTCCACGCCAAGATGCTACGGATCGGCGTCGAGCCCGACGGCAACCCAGACAACCCCCAGGCCTGCGTGGGCTGCTCGCAGCTGGGACCATTCGACTACACGATCCCGGCCGACAACCCGTTCGTCGGCGTGGCGGGCTTCGCCCCCGAGATCTACGCCTGGGGCCTGCGCAACCCCTGGCGCTTCTCCCACGATCCCGCCACCGGATGGCTCTACGCCGCGGATGTGGGTCAAAACGCGTGGGAGGAGGTATCGATCGTCGGTGCCGGGACCGACCAGGGCTGGAGCGACATGGAGGGCTTCCATTGCTTTGGCGGAGCCAACTGCGACATCGGGGCGCCCGCCGGGCAGGTCAACGTGGACGGGATGACCATGCCCATCGCCGAGTACAACCACGCGGGGGGTCGGTGTTCGATCACCGGTGCGGCGGTGTACCACTCATGCGAGGTGCCGGCGTGGGACGGCATCTACTTCTATAGCGACTTCTGCTCGGGGCAGGTCTTCGGGCTGATCTGGGATGGGGTCAACGTCAACCCGCTGGGCGAGCTGTTCGACAGCAACGAGCTGCCGCTGGGCTTTGGCCACAACGCACACGGTGACGTCTTCATCACCACCGTCGACGCCATCCTCGGCGGGCCCATCTTCGACGGGCTGGTCTATCGGGTAGCCCCCGCCCCCTGACGACTGGTAGAGCCCGGGGCCGCGCATCATCATTGCCGCCAACGGTGTGGGCACGCGCATGGATGTGCGGACGGGGTGCTGTCCCCAAACCCCGCCGCAGAACACCGTCGTGCTCTCCGGCCGCTGGCGGCGTCCGACGGCGAGCATGACAGCCCTTGCTCAGCGTCTTCGGGACGGTCCAGGGGACCATCTCCGTCGGTATGGTGCGCCCCCGTGAGCAACCCGCTCCTCCACGTCTTCATCGTCACCGTGGCCGGTTGGCTTCGCGACTGCCAGGGCGCTCAGCTTGCCTACCTTCCGCGCGGAGAAGCGCGTCATCGAAGCACAGCTGGACGAGCGGCGCCTCCACCTCACACGTTCGGGCCCGCGCGTCGTTGTTTCTCCGCTACACCCGCCCACGGTGTAGCTCAGCGGTGAGTGTGCAGTAGCGCCTTCAAGCCGTGGTCGTCGAACCACTGCACCACGTGGTCGATGAAGGCGCGCACCTTGGGCTGCATCTTCTCCTTCTCGACGAAGATCACGTTCATTCCCGTCGGACAGCCGAGCAGCCCAGGCAGCACGACCACGAGGTCACCACGGGCCAACTCGTCCTGGACGAACGGTCGCAGGGTCTGGCCAATCCCCGCTCCCCTGCGGACCAGCGCCATTCGCAGCGAGAGGTCGTTGGTCACCATGCGCCCGTTGACCGCAGCGGTCTCGCCGTTGTGCGTGGGCCACTGTCGTATCGGCTGGCCGTCGATGAGACTCAACAAGCAGTCATGTTCGGTGAGCTCGCGGAGTCCTTGGGGTAGGCCGTTTCGCTCGACATACGCGGAGGATGCCACCGCCACGATTTCCGAGTGCCACAGGCGCCGTGCGATGAGTCCATCGCCCCGAGGTTCACCACCGCGCAGCGCGACGTGTACACCCTCCGCGACGACGTCGATATAGCGACTCGTGCAGAGCACCTCGAGCTCGACCTCGGGCCAGGTCCGCAGAAAACTCTCGAATACCGGCCCAAGGAGGTCGCCCGCGGGAGCGCTCACACGAAGTACGCCGCGGGGGACATCGTCCAACAACCGCACCGACCGGATCGCCTCCTCGGTAGCATTCACCATTCGCCTCGCATGGGCGTACAGAGCCTTGCCCTCAGGAGTCATGCTGGCGTCGCGAGTCGTTCGGTGGAGCAGGCGCACGCCCAGGCGATCCTCGAGCCGCAACAGCCGTCGGCTGAGAGTCTCCCGGGGCGTGCCCAGTGCCCGTGCACCCGCAGCGATGCTGCCGTGCTCCACGATGGCCACGAAGCTCTCGAGCCCCTCGGATTTTTCGCCGCTCATTGCCCGCCCGCTCGCGCCGCTTCTCAGGGCCCCCGAAGGACCGTGACGAATCTGCACGTCTGTTGCAATCGATCGACCGCTTTCATCATGAACTGTCGCGCACTACCTTCCAAACCCAAAGATGCTGTGCCCCAACGACGATCGACGATGGTGCCGACCCGACGAATCGAGAGCCTCGGCGCCGCTCCGCGCCAATGACGCGCCCGCACGAGTGGCCAGGATCGATGGCCCCACCCACGGCATGTCGCCGAGCAAGCAGGTCCGAGCCGAGGTAGCCCGGCTGCGAGGGTCACCGTAGCGAAAGCCGACGTGGCAGACGGAATCGGAGCTCCGCACACGAGCGACGACGCCGGGCAACCAGAGACCCACGAAGCGCTGCGACGGACCGCTCGCTGATGGGTCGAACCCGAGAGCGCCGAACTCCACCACCGGACGCACAAGAGCACACACGCGCCGGCGTTCGACTCCGCACGGAATCTTCAGTCTTTCCGTTCTCTTCCCAGACCTCGCTGCTACTGTCGACAGCTCGTAGAGCTACGATGAGACCGAGGCAGAGCACTGCCAGTGGCACAGTGCAATAGAACACCGCGCTGCTCTCCCACCTGCAACTCACCACTCCACGCGACGAGAGGGCGTCCTGCACAGCCTTGGTGACACGATCACGCAGGGCAGCAGCATCGCTTGTCACAATCAACGGCATCATCACATTCCGACGAAGAGGGCCTCGGGCGAAGAAGCCCATCCACTGCAAGTTGGAACGCTGATGCAAGAAAGACCAGAACATGACCGCACTCCGCCCACGTGCCACCACTGGACCATTGTCCCTCCTGTCGACTTGTATTGCCGCGCTATCGCTGCTCGGCTGTCCGTCGGACGATCCTGCTTCGCTCGACGGTTCGAGCTCTGGCATGCCGACCTCCACATCGGGGACGGGCGACTGCGTCCCCGGCCAGACGCAAACGTGCCCTTGTGAGCAGGGAGCCGATGGCAGCCAGGTCTGCCTGCCGGACGGCTCCGGTTACGGGACGTGCGAGTGTGAATCTCCCGACGACGATGGCACGACGACGACCGGCAGCGACGGCTCCACCGCCGCGGACACGACCAGCACGAGTGGAACAGACACCGACACCGACACCGACGACTCCACGACCGGTGAACCGGCCGTCTGCGACGCGTACATGGGCTTCCCGGAGGACGAGTGCGATCTGTGGCTGCAGGACTGCCCGGCCGGCGAGAAGTGCGTGGGGTGGGACGACGGGACGGGCCAATCCCCCCTTTGGAACGCAGCACGCTGCCTCCCCATCGATCCCACCTCGGGTCAGCTCGGTGACCCCTGCATGTCGGAGGACTATCCGTTGTCCGGCATCGACAGCTGCGACGTGGGCCTGTTCTGCTTTCTCTTCGAGGGTCAGGACAACGAAGTCGGCCGATGCATAGAGTTGTGTGGAAATTGTCCCGCCGATCCGACCTGCCCTGATTCCACCTGCACGAGCTTCACACCATACCAGTCGCTTTGCTTTCCGGGCTGCGATCCGCTGTTGCAGGACTGCGACCAAGGGGGCTGTCGTCCGGCTGGAGACGAGTTCCAGTGTCAGGGAGATTTCTCGGGGGCCGGGGGGGCCCCTGGTGTCCCATGCATATCCTCCTCCTATTGCGACCCTGGCGGTGTGTGTGGCTTCCCAGAGACGGTATCGCCAGACTGCGACCCCACCGCGCCGGGCTGCTGCACTGACCTGTGCGACCTCACCGACCCCGCCGGTGATGCCCAGTGCACCCTCGTGGGCCAGACTTGCCAACCGTTCTACACCGAGGGCACGGCCCCCAAGGAATACGAGAACGTCGGTATCTGCCTGCAGTGAGTGGCGTCGACCAGCCCCTGACAGGTCGGTCTCGACGTCGGGCCCGAGGCGATCGGCCTCGGGCTCGACGCGCTGAGGAGGCCGGGAACACCGCAGGGCTGGTTTGGCGCTCGTCGAGGCCAATTCGAGTGAGGAGTGACGAGCATGAGAGCACGGTATGCATCACTCATGGTGGGGTGGGGACTGCTCGCGGCAGCCTGCCCCGGTGACGGTGGCAGCGGCCATGGGGGCACGGACGGGGGGTCGACGGGCGACAACACGACGCAGGGCAGCGACGACGCGCCCGGCCTCGACGACGGCTCGGAGACCACCGACGTCTGCCCAGACGCGTGCTGCGATCCCGCCGATGCCGACGGCGACGGGGTACCCGACTGCGACGACGTGTGCCCCGATCAGGCCGATCCCGCACAGGCCGACGCCGACGCCGACGGGGTGGGCGACGCCTGCGACCTGTGCCCCTCGGCGGCCGACCCCG
>JAHZJA010001129.1 GCA_022601155.1 Deltaproteobacteria bacterium
CCCGCCCGGAGCTTGATTCCCGCACTGCAACTCGCAGCTGTTGGGATCGATGCCACCGCCGTCACCGCCGTCGCCACCATCACCACCATCGCCGCCGTCGCCACCATCGCCGCCGTCACCTCCGCCGTTGGGAGGTCCACAGGTGGCGCTCGGGCCCGAGGTGGGACCGTTACTGCAGCCGTTGGCCCACGACCCTGCATTGCCGGGTGCGAGCTCGAACCCTCCACAATCGGGTCCGGGATTCCACGTCCCGTCGGCGTCGTGGCACGGCGTCAGGTCGACGCCGGACTGCTGCTCGAACCACTGGATGCCGATGTGCATCATCGAGTAGAAGCCGCCGCCTCCACATGCCCCGCCGTAGGAGGTGATGCCGAATACGCGCCACGAGCCGTCGGCCAGCTGTGTGAACACGGGGCCGCCAGAGTCGCCTTGGCAGCTGTCTGAACCGCCGCCGCCCACGGAGGCTTCGTTGTTGGCGGTGATGGAATTGAGCGTCGTGTCGACTTCGCGCTTGGTGCCGTAGCCCGAGTTCTCCGACAGGCCATAGCCGACCACGGTGACGTCGGCACCCGGCTGGAGCACCTGGGTCTCGCAGCCCATCAAGATCGGGACGATGGGCACGTCGTTGACCGGCTCGGCCAACCGACAAAATGCAAAGTCGTCGCCACTGCCCGGTCCGCCACCCGGGAAGATCTGGCAGGACGAGGTCGGTACGACTCGCTGGAGGCCATTGCCCGAGGCGGTCTCTCCGAGACGGACGTTGCTGTAGCTGGAACCGCAGTGGGCGGCGTAGATGACGACCTCGGGGTGGACCAGGGTGCCCGAGCAGGCACCTCCCGAGTCGGAGACCATGGAGACGGTGCTCGGCCATCCACAGGTTGCGACGGGAGCTCCGCCGAAGACCTCCGAGGTGGGCGGACGATCGCCTCGCTCGGGACGCGTCTGGCCTTCGTCGTTGTCGTCGTCGGCTTCGTCGGCGGCCCAGACATCACCAGGACGTTGCTCGACTTCGTCACAGCCACTGAACGTGAGCCCCGCAAGCAGGCCCAGACTTACCAATGTGTTGATTTTCGCTGTCATCGAAACACCTCGTGCATAGGGCAAGCCGATGGCATATTCGTAGTGTCATATGAGGCGCGCCCCCATATGCCTACGTTGGTTCCCGCCGACCTACGAGTGCGGACCTTAAACCAAATCTCGGCGATGACCAGGGGCGCTGGGGCAGGGCAGCGGTCGTCTCGAAGGGGGTCGATCCAGCGCTTGCGATCGTCTTGGTGGTGATGAGCACGCGCACTGCGGCCACTCACCCGTTGGGCCGTAATGGGTGCTGGCGACCTCTCATTGCTGGCGGCCAATCGTTCGACTCGTGAACACGGATATCGACAAACGTTCGAACATTTTTTCTGAAGGAAGGGCATCCATGATGCTCTCTTCGTAGTGGTAGTTGCCTATCGAACAAAAACTCATGACGTCCGCCGCGGGGCATGCTCAATCGGGTGATGAAAACGAAGATGATCGGAATGCTATGAGTACAGCCCATAATCATCCAGTGCGCTCGTGAGCCTCGATCAACGGCAGTTTATGGCTCCAGCACCGAAGGAGCGATCCGCACACCAATGCCCCTCGAAAATCACGGTGACGACTGCAGGAATTGCAGCGCGCGCCCTCTCCGGCGATCCTCCACCCGGGTGAGGAGAGCTCGCGGCTGTCCGGGGTCCACAACCCCCTAGGCAAAAGGCCCGGCGCTCGCGACCGCTGGCGGTCGAGCAAGCCGTGGGCTCGGGCCGAGTCGACCCGATGGCAAGCCGTGGCGATGGCCGTCGTTGGCGGGGCTCCGTCACCACCCTCGATGGACGTTGCGCAGAATGTGCCACTGGGTGCGGTCACGGAAATGATGGGTGGGCCCCAATGTCGTGTCCGCGCATTCCCGACAGCGACGGTGTGCCGCCGCGGGAACCCTCGGCGGCGGCCGAGCGCTCGCCTTCAGGAGCCGCCGTACGGTCTCGGCTGAGCGTTGGCGCCCCTGTGGCGACGGGAAGGGTGATTGTGGTGACGGCGCCTGAGCGACCTCCTATGATGGCAACGGTGGCGCAAACGCGAGGGGCCGAACGGTGGCGCAGGGTCTGTGGGCGCCATTGTGGGCTCGGTCTGGCGAGTGTCGGCGCACTGCTGCTGCTGGCGTGCACCGATCCCCCAGGGCCGGCCACGGCAGGCTCGACGAGTGACGGCACGGCGAGCGGAGACACCCAGGCGACCTCCAACGCTGCGGCCGATTCCACCGGGACGACCGCGGCTGAGTCCTCGGGCACCGAGGCCGATGGAACCACGGGAGTCGATGCACCACTTCCCACGCCGACGCTGTCCAGTCCGCCCAACGGCGCGATCGAGCAGCCGATCCAGACCGAGCTGTGCTGGAACTTGGTGGAGGATCCCGAGGGCGAGCTCGTGCGCTACCGGGTGTTCGTGGACGACATCGAGCTGTCGACGGGTCTTCAGGGGGAGTCGGAGGGCTACGAGGGCCCGTGCGTGGGACCGCTGACGTTCGACCACGAGCAGACGTTCGCGTGGGAGGTGCAAGCGTTCGAGGCCGCAGAGCCCCGCCGGGCTTCCGAGCGCAGTGCGGCGTGGAGCTTCACCACCGAGTACGACGGCCTCGCCAACACGGTCTTCGAGGACGATTTCGACGCAGATCTGGGGTGGGTGGTGGACGGTGATGCGCAGGCCGGAGCCTGGGTGCGCGGCGACCCGATCCCCGCCACCGATGGTGATGCGCCGTCGCAGCCGGGCCAGTGCTGGGGTGGCGAGGGCTGCTACTTCACCGCCCAAAACAACGCGGGGGTGGTCGACGACGAGGACGTCGCGGGGGGGAGCACGGTGCTCACGTCGCCCCCGTTCGATCTGTCGGGTGCGGCCGCCGCCACCGTGCAGCTGCAGCGCTTCTTCTACAAGTCGCAGGTGGGGGCGGGTCCGGAGCTCCGGGTGGAGCTGTTGGTGCCCGACGCAAGAGCGCCCGAGGGGGTGCTCGCGGTGGAGCTGGAGCGACTCGAGACAGCGACCACGACGACGCCGCACAACGTGTGGACGCCTCGAGAGTATGTCGCCTGTGGGCTGCCGATGGTGGCCGACACGCGGCTCCGCATCACCGCCACCGACGATGGGGCCGGGATCCTCGAAGCGGCGATCGACTCGGTCTCGGTGCATGCCCAGGACTTTGCGACGGTGTGCCAAAGCGGGGAGGGGGGCGCGTGCGACGTGGCAGGCGGGGCCGCTGCGTGCCCCGATCCGTTGTTGTGCTGCGCCCAGGGCACGGTCAACGAGGGCGTCCATCGCTGCGCCACGCCCGTGGCCGGCCTGAACTTCGACGCACCCACCCCGACGCCACAGTCGCCCAACGACGGGCCGCTGGGATGCCCCGGCCCCGATCTCATCATCGACGAGAGCTGGATCGAGCCCGTCCTCACCGACATCTTCGTCACCGAGAACACCTGTGAGCTGTACGAGGGCTGCGTGGGCGGCCTGGGCTGGCGCACGATCTTGCGGTTCACCGTGACCGCCTCGAACATCGGGTCGTCCGATCTCGTGCTGGGAGTCGCCGCCAACGAGCCCGATATCTTCCACTATGCCGAGTGTCACAACCACTACCACTTCGACCAGTTTGCGGCCTACGAGCTCCTCGATGGTCAGGGACTGGTGACGACGGGGCACAAGCCCGGGTTTTGCCTGCTCGACTCCTACAGCTGGGCGTGGCGCAACACGCCGCCCAACTACGACTGCGCCAATCAGGGCATCAGCCGTGGTCACGCCGATATCTACGAGTCGGTACTGCCGTGCCAGTGGATCGATGTCACCGACGTCGCGCCCGGCGACTACACGCTACGCGCCGCCCTCAACCCGCCACGAGACGACTGGGCCGTGCCGTTGCTCAACGAGCGGCGATACGACAACAACACCGTCGAGGTGGCGGTGACGGTGGAGTGAGCCCGAGATAGGCGGCCCGGGGACCGTCTCCTACCCCTGGGGCGGAGGCGGAGGCGGCGAAGCGTCGCCAGGGATCGGGACCTCGAGATCCCCCTGCACGGTCTTGTCCTGCTGGGTGATCTCGGCGTCGTGATCGATGAGGGTACTGTTGGTGATGTCGCCACCGCCGTAGGGCGTGCCCTGGACCCCGTACACGACATCGGGCGTGTAGAAGTCGAGCGCATCGCCCGTCATCCACACGTAGCCGTCGGGCGCCAGGTCGTGGTCGACACCTCCGGCGCTGCTGTTGGGGAGCTCGCCGACGACGTACGTGGTGCCCTGCACCTGCCACAGACCGTTGACCTGCTGGTACTCGTAGGTCGTGGATTGGTGGGCGAGGGTCTGGGCGTCGCCCAGCATGGTGCGCTCGGCGGCCAGCATCCATCCGGTGGCGGCGAAGCTGATGTCGGAGACCGGGTTGGAGTAGATGGCGTTGTTGAGCCCGGGGACGACGCCCTCGAGCTCGGCCGTCGCCGCATCGGGGATCCCCGCGTCGTCGATGTAGGCGATCGACCAGATCTCGTTGTCCTCGGTGGCCGACTGCCGACCCGAGTCCTCGTTCCAGACGCTGTAGTACAGGCGACCGGCGTGGGACTGCACGGCCCAGACGCGATCGCCCAGCTCGGTGAACAGTCCGTCGGGCTCGCCGGGATCGTTGGCGGGGCCCATCGTCACGCTGCCCGTGCTGTGACGATAGGTGCTGACGATGTTGCCCTGGAGGTCGACCTGGTAGATGCGGCCGTCCTCGTGGTTGCTGGCGTAGATCGTCTCGCTATGGCAGTCGTAGTTGATGTTGCCCAGGCCGGGGCCCTGGTTGGGAAGCTCGGCGAGCACGGAGACGGCGGCCGTGATCGCGTCGACGCGATAGATGGTGCCCGGGGTGCTGGTGTTGCCGTAGACCCGGGTTGCGGCGACGTAGATGTTGCCGCTGGAGTCGAGGGTGATCCCGAATACCGAGCCGCCGAACGCCGCGGAGGTCCACGCGGGGTTGGTGTAGATCGGCGCGGGGTGATTGAGGTCGGGGACGGGCACGGGACCGTCGATGTCGATCACGCGCAGCACGTGGCCCTGGTTGAGGGCGTTGCTGGTCATCACCAGGACCGCGCGATCGATGAACGGCGCATAGGCGGGGTCTTCGAATGCGGGGAAGGCTCCCGCCGCACCGTAGGCCTCGGACTGGCGGCACGAGCCCGGCCCGATGGGCATCCCGCTGCTGGTCTCGACGATCTCCACGTCCATCTGGCCGACGTCGAAGATGATGGGGGGTGCCCCGGTGCTCGCGACCGTGGTGCCCGCGTCGTCGGACGCCGTGGTCGCGCCGTTGGAGTCGGCGTTGCTGGTGGCCGCAGGTGCCCCAGCGGTGGTGTCGTTGCCCTCGCCGGTGGTCAGAGGACCACCGCTCTGGGACGTTTCGGTCGCACCCGATCCCGGATCGGAACAACTCATCGCGAGGCCCCCGGCTGAAACCAAGACCCCGACTCCTAGGCGACGAAGATTCGCAAACAGACCCATGGCACACCCCGCAGGCAAGAAAACCGCGAGCCACCCTATCACGCAGCTGGTGGTTCGGTCAGCCTTTGTTCGCGCGTTTTCCGGAGCGGTGGCGGGGGCGGGTAGACTTCGCGCATGAGCGCAGCTGCGGACGAGCCGGGAGGATCGGCGGAGCCCGACTCTTCGGTCGACGGCGACCCAGCCCCCGAACTCACGGACGTCGCGGCCGATGCCGAGCGGGACGCGGTTCGGGCACGGGTGACAGCGATGCTGCAGGCGCATGGCGACGCGATCTCGGGCTATTGCGTGGCGATGGTGGGTGAAGATGGAGCCCGCGCGTTGTGGCCCACGATCTTCGGGCACCTCGAGCAGCGCTTCTCCGCAGACATGCCCGTCTCGGAGCGACGCCTCACAGCCTATGCAGTCGCACACAATCGTTGCGTGCAGCGGTGCCGCACGGCCAAGACCGCGGGTGAGGTGGGGATGGGTCCGGTCGGATTGCTCGACCCGGGGGAGATTCGGGCGATCGGCGGGCTGGCGCAGCTACGCCCGTTGGGTCGCGATGCCTTCGTCTTGCGCATGGTGCTCGGCCTTACATGGGACGAGCTGGCGCGGGTGTGCGGCGTCGAACGGCCGCGGCTGATGGTGCGGGTCAATCGTGCGTGGCGTCGGATGGCGCATCTGTCCGATCCGCGCGCGGAAGGCCCGGCCCCGATGGAGCGGCCTCCGGGTTCGCCGCTGTCGGACTCGGCCTCGCAGTGGATGGCGATCCGGGAGGCGGGGGCGGAGCTGTTGCTGCTGCGCGACAAGGTGCGGTCGGTGCTCGCCCGGCACGGGCAGGAGCCCGGCTGGTGCGCGGCGATGTGGCAGCAGCTCGACGCGCAGCGCGAACATCAGCTCCGCACGGCACAGGCGCGGGCGGCCGAGCGGGAGGCGGAGGCCCAGGCGCGGGCAGCCGCGCAAGCCGAGGCCGCGGCCGAGCCCCGTGGAGGCAGCGAGGGCGTGACCCAGCCCGAGCACGACGGAAGCGTCGACGGAGGCCTGTCGTCCGACGAGGAGTCCGAGCCGCGACGTCGCTCCCTGTCGTGGGGGTGGATCGCGTTCGGCGTGGCGCTGGGCGTGATCGGCCTGGCTGCTCGCTGGCTCGCGACCGGGTGAGCTGTCGCGGGCGGGCTACCAGCCCCAGGGCGGGCGCAGGGCCAGCGCGACGATCCACCCGATGATGGTCAGGTTGATCGCGGCCCCATTGATGACCACGAAGCGGAGGCAGGCCTTGCGATTGCTGGCCTCGGCGCTCGCGAGGGCACGGGCGTTGAAGGCCACCAACAGGATCGGCAACGCCTGGATGCAGGCCCAGCCCAGCTTGGGGAGGTCGGGGACGACCAGCGGGGTACACACGGCACCGAGCGCGATGAGCTGCAGCGAGTGCTTGCGTGCGCGGGCGGGGCCGTAGCGCACGGCCCAGGTGGCCTTGCCGGTCTGCTCGTCGGCGGGATGATCGGGCAGGGCGGTGGTGATGTTGCCCGCCAATCCGAGCGCGAAGCAGGCGACCAGGGCGGGCCACGGGAAGCCGCGGATGTCACCACACTGGAGGTAGAAGCCGAGCATCGGCAGGGCCACCATCACGCCAAAGGCCTGGGTGATGGCTCCGGCGCCGCGATACGACAGCCGACCGGGGGGGAAGCTGTAGACCCACAGCAGGGCGATGGCCATCGCCCACGCCAGCGGCATCGCGGGGCGATCCATCGCGACTGCCGTGTAGATGCTCAGCGCGAGCATGGCCATGGCCGCCCCCGCCGCGGCGCGAGCGAGTTGTCGTCGGGTCAGCAGGCCCTGCACCAGCACCCGGGAGCCCCCCGAGAACAGGGTGGGTGCCTCGTTGGCGCGGTCGGCCTCCTCGTCGGCGAGGTCGTTGGCCCACACGATGAACAGCTGATCGAGGATGCCGAACGCGTGGGCAACGATCAGCAGCCCGATGTCCAGGCGCATGCACTGCACGAAGGCGAGCATCTCGCCCAGCAACAAGGGGACGGCGATGTTGGCCTGAGCCAGCGGTCGAGAGGCCTGGATCCACGCGCGCAGTGACACGGTGCCGCGCAGCGTAGCAAGCTCCACCGTAGATGTTCGAAATGCAAACGCGGGCGTCGGTGGGCCGACGCCCGCGAGCGGGGTGAGCAAGGGGGGCGCGGCGGAGAACCGCCGGCCCGGGCGACCTAGCGCCGCTTGTGCAGCAGGCGGGCCATCAGCGCACCACCGATGAAGCCGAACAGGTGGGTCTCGACCGAGACGACCGTGGCGGTCATGCCCGGGATCATGCCGAACACCATGCCGCCCCAGACCACCGCGACCACGCCGGCCAGCGCCAGCGAGCCGAATCGACGGTCGTACCAGCCGCGCAGCAGCAGGTAGCCGAAGTAGGCGAACACGAGGCCGCTGGCGCCGATGTGGATCGCGGGCCGACCGAACACCCAGGTGCCGAGCCCGCCGACGACGATGCCAGCGGCGGTGACGGCCAGGAACTCACGGCGCCCGATGGCGAGCGTGAGGCCGCCGAGGGTCAGGATGCCGACGGTGTTGCCGATGAGGTGGCCCCAGCCGCCGTGGAGGAATGGCGCGGCGAGCACGCCGAGCAGCCCCGACGCGCTGCGGGGCTCGACGCCGAAGCTGTCGAGCCCACCCCGGAAGATCGCGACGTCGAGGATCTCGATCCCCCACAACAGGCCCAGGAATCCGGCCATGACCACGAATATCTGGCGGATTACGCCGCCGAGGCTTTGGTTTCGCTGCATCGTGGCCAGTGCTGACATGGGAAATTCCTCGCGGTGGTGCGGACGAAGGTCGCCGTCAAGAAGGATGACCGTCGCGAGCCCTACTGTATTTCATACGCGCGGGGTTGCTCGTGCGTTCTTGGCGCGGAGGCCGGATTCGGGCTTCGAACCAAGAAGAAGAGGCCGAGCGTAGGGGACGCTCGGCCTCTCGGGAGGGTTCCGCGGTCAGCGTCGCTTGGGCGTCGACCGGGAGCGGGACGAAGATGATCGGCTGGGCGAACGGGAAGGCGCCGATCGGGACGAAGAGGAACGGGAGGGCGTGGACCGAGACCGAGACGGTGTGCTGCGCGAAGGCGTGGACCGGCTGGGTGAGCGGGAGGGCATGGTCCGCGAGGGCGTGGACCGAGACCGAGACGGTGTGCTGCGCGAAGGCATGGACCGGCTGGGTGAGCGGGAGGGGCTGGTCCGCGAGGGGCTGGTCCGCGAGGGGCGGGAGCTGCGGGACGGCATGCTGCGGGAGGGGCTACGGCTCGGGGCGCGGGACGGCGTGGCCCGTGAAGGCGACGACGGGCGGGAGACGCTGCGCGACGGGGCCTGGTTGCGGCTCGGTGCTGCACCCCAGCCGGTATTGGGGGTCGAGGCACGCGTGGCCTTGTTGGTCTTGGCCGGACGCGAGGTGGTCTGGCCCCAGCTCGGGGCTCGCGGTGAGCGGTTGCGGGGCGGGGCCCGGAACGTGGCGTCCCGCGAGGGGGTGAACGTGGTCGCGGTGCGGCTGGGTGAGCGCGGGGCCTTGGGTCGCGAGGGCGGGTCGATGACCGTGATCCTCTGGCCGGAGGCGTTGGTGTACTCGGTGCGCTTGGGTGCGCGGGCGGGCTGACCCTGTTCGCCGCGGGCGAGGGTGCGTCGATCGGTCTTGGCGTCGGCTCGGCCCGGCTTGGACCGCGAGGGATCGATGCGCGAGGGCTTGTCCCCGGAGGGGTCGGGCCGGGTTCGCGAGGGCTCCTTGGCGGCGCCAGGCTTTCGCCGGGTGGGATCGCTGGCGGCAGCGGGAGGCTTGTCGCGGGTGGGATTGCCTGCGGGCGGCTTGTTGCGGGTGGGGTCACCGGTGGGGGATGCGTCGGCGACCTTGGTGCGCGTGGGTCCCGGATCCGTTGGAGCAGCAGGGCCGCCCGGCGTGGGTCCGCCACCGGTGGGACCACCTGGGCTCGGCTGTGCACCCGCCCCGTTGTCGTTGTCCCAATGGTTGTGATGGTGGTGGTGCTCGTGCACGACCGGCAGTCCGTAGGCGTGGTAGCCGTAGATGCCTACGCCGCCCCAGTACCAGCCGGCTCCGTAGTACCCGCTGCCCCAGTAGTAGGGGGAGTACGGGTAGTAGCCGTTCCAGCAGGCGACCAGCGGTGCAGGCGGGCCCCAGTAGTAGGCCCACACGCCCAGCCCGTTGTTGTAGTACACGAAGTCGCCGTTGATGTTGTAGTACCAGCGGCCCGACCAAAAGACCTGCGGGTAGGTCTCGATCGGCTCCGGGTACGAGTGCTCGTAGGTGACGACGACCACCTGCGATCCGTCGGAGAGCGTCTCGTAGCCGATGACTCCGTCGGCGCCCGGCTGGGCGTAGACCTGCTCGATGTAGACGTCGTCGTAGGCCCCGGGTTCGGCAATCACGGTGCGGGGTGGCGCGCCAGGGTACGCAGCCGAGCCATAGTTGGCTGTGTGAGCGTGCCTGTTGGCGCAGCCCCCCAGCAGGCTGAGCCCAGCCGCCAGGAACGCCGCGCTCCACCACTTCCATGCACCATTGTTCGACACATATGCAGTCTTCACTGCGGATGCAGGCCCTTCAAGACGTGGATCCCCCGCCGATCGTTGTGGTGCGCACCGACCGCAACGGGGGCATCCCCCCTATGCAGGCTCGGCAACCGCCGTGAGCGCCTTGCTACGGCCGGTTGGTGTTGCAGCGCAACAGGGGGTCCCCCTGTTCGAGGCCTCTGTAATTCGTGTGTGAGAAGGCGACGCGCGTCACAGCTCGATCAGTTCCGAGCGGCGGTGGAGCCGATGGCCAACAACTCGTCACACCCCCGCAATACCGCTGTTGAACGCTGTGTGGCGCGTTGACGCGAAGTCCGCCAGCCGCGTATCGTGCTCGCCGAAGATGAGCGAACAAGGCCTCGTCACCGTGCTGGATTTCGTGTCCGGCCGCTACCAGGGGCAGGAGTTTCCCCTGGACGACCGGCGTAGCTACATCGCCGGTCGCAGCACCGAGGTCGATCTCATCCTCGCCGACGATGCGGTGAGCCGAAAGCACGTGCGCTTCTACCCGGCGCGCGGACACATGTGGATGCGGGATCTCGGCTCTCGCAACGGCACCATCCTCAACGGCAAGCCCGTCGAGCGCCATTGTCTGCGACCCGGCGACCGAATCGCGATCGGTTCCAGCCTGGTGAAGGTCGCGCTGCGCGAAGAGTCCGAGCTCAGCGGCAAGCGGGCGGGGGAGGCTCCGCGCGCGGCCGAGATGTCCAACCGCTCGATGGCGGGGAGCATCGAGGACATCCCCCTGATGGACGTCCTCCAGTGGCTGGCCACCAGCCGCAAGACGGGCACGCTGGCGGTGAAGGACCCCGACGCCGATCGTGTCGGCTCGCTGCACCTGCGCAACGGCCAGGTGTTCTATGCGGCGATCTCTGGCGCCGACGAGCTGGCGGCCGAAAAAGCCCTGGTCCGGATGCTCAACTGGAAGCGGGGCAGCTTCGAGCTGGACAGCGATGCGGCGGAGGAGACCCCCGACGAGATCAGCGTTCCGCTCGAGCACATGTTGATGGAGGCCGCGCGGCAAGAGGACGAGCTGGCCGTGCTCGCCAAGAAGAATCCGCTGCCCAAGCCGCGCGCCCGCGTGGGGCTGACGAAGCCATCGCCCGTGCCCTGGAAGGACCTCGACGAAGCCGAGATCGATCTGGTGCAGGCCATGGTCGAGCTGGGCAGCTGGTGGCGTGTGCTCGATCGCAGCGCTATCGACGACCTGTCCTTGTCGCGCACGTTGGTGGCGCTCAAGGGCAAGGGCATCGTCGAGTACTGACCGCGGCGGGTGTCGGGCCGGCCGCGCGCCGATGTGGGTATAGCCGCGACGTTGGTGCCTCCGTGTCCCGGGGCGCCCGTGCTACGTTTGTCGTTCGAGGACAAGGATGTCGTCACTTCAGCGAGCCACGTGGGCAGCCTTGGCGATCTGGGCCGGCGGTTGCAACAACCCACCCGAGCCCTCGGTTGCCCGGCGAACGATCGGTCCCGATGGCGGGGTGATCACCTCGGTCGACAGCGTCCTTACGCTGGCCATCCCGCCCGGAGCGCTCGACGATACCTTCGAGTTCTTCGTCGAGACCACCGAAGAACCTCCCCAGGTGTACTCCCAGGCGTACCTGGTGCGGCCCACCCCGTCGCTCAACTTCGATGCCACGGTGACCATGCGCTACGACCTGCCCTCGGATCTGTCCGAGGTCGCGGTGGGTCGGGTCGATCCGGTGGAGTTCGAGCAGGGTCGCGGAGAGTGGGAAGCCCTGCCGCTGCTGCGGATCGAGCCCGAAGCCAACCTCGTCGAGGGCCTGGATGCTCGGATTTCCATCTTCTATGCGTTGCTCGACGGGTCGCAGGCCTCGGCCAGCACCGGGGCGACGGACGGCACCATGGGCGGCTCGATGGGCATGACGACCTCGGGGCCGCCGACGATGACGACCAGCTCGGGGACGACCATGGGGGGCGCCACGACCACGGGCCCCGATGCGACGACGATGGATCCCGGCGTGACAACGACCGGCCCCGGCATGACGACCGGGGGCAGCTCGAGCTCGGACGGCGGGAGCTCCAGCTCGGGCGGCGGAAGCTCGAGTTCAGACGGCGGGAGTTCGAGCTCGGACGGGGGCTCGAGCTCGGACGGTGGAAGCTCGAGTTCGGACGGCGGGAGTTCCAGCTCGGACGGCGGAGGCTCGAGCTCGGACGGTGGGGGTTCCAGCTCGGACGGCGGGACGACGGACGGTGGGAGTTCGAGCTCGGATGGTGGCTCGACGGACGGCGGTTCGAGCTCCGATGGCGGCACGACCGATGGCGGCACGACCGACGGGGGTTCGACCGATGGCGGTTCGACCGACGGTGGAAGCTCCGGTGTCGCCGCGGTGAGCTTCGCGGCCGAGGTCGCGCCGATCATCGCCGCCAACTGTGGCTGTCACATCGTCGGTTCGCCCGCCGGCCTCGACATGTCGGCGGCCAATGCCTACACCAACCTCGTCGATGTTCCCTCCTCGCAGGCCGCTGGCCTCGACCGCATCGAGCCGGGCATCTTGGACGACAGCTACCTGTGGCACAAGATCAGCGGAACCCACCTGACGGTGGGCGGCATGGGAGATTCGATGCCTCCACCTGCGGGCGGCCTCGATCCGGCGTTGATCACCACTATCGAGCTGTGGATTCTCGACGGCGCCGCGCCCTGATCGACGGTCGTACCCCGAGAGCCCATCGTGCGCGTGCTCGTCCATACCCCCGCGCCGCCGCTGGCCCGCTTCGTCGAGCGCATCTGGTACTTCGAGTCCGCGTTGTCACACCATCGCGAGCGCATCTTGCCCAGCGGCACGATGCAGGTGCTGATCAACCTCCACGAGGATGAGCTGCGGGCCTACCACGGCGGGCCCGACGACCCGCCCTTGGTGTCCCGTGGCGCCGCGGTCTCGGGCCCCTATGCGCGTCCCTTTGCCATCGACACGGCCGAGCAGCGACGCATCGCGGGCATCACCTTCCGCCCTGGGGGTGCTGCGCCGTTCTTGCCGCTGCCGTGTCTGGAGGTTCGCGAGCAACACGTCGCGCTCGGTGACGTGTGGGGCACCGACGGCGCCGTGCTGCGCGAGCGCTTGCTCGAAGCCGACAGCGGTCCCGCGGTGCTCGCAACACTGGAGACGGTTCTGCGCGAGTGGTGGGCGCGAGGATCGATGCCGGGCGAGGGGATCTTGGCGTCCATCGATGCCCTCGATCGGGGACAGCCGGTGGCGGACGTCCTCGACGCCATCGGCATGGGCCATGGCCGCTTCGTCCGTGGCTTCCGTGCGGCGGTGGGACTGACACCCAAACGCTTTGCTCGCATTCGAAGGTTTCGCCGGGTGCTGGCGGCGGTGAGCACGGGCCAGCCCGCGCCTTGGGCGGAGATGGCCGTTGCCTGCGGCTACTATGACCAGGCTCACCTGATTCGCGACTTTCGCGAGCTGGGGGGCATGCGTCCCAGCTCCTACGCTCCGCGGGGCCCCGGCGACGACACCCACGTCGTCGTGCCCGCGTGACGATTTCTTCCAATCGCAGCGGGCTCCACCACGGCAAGGTTCCTTCCATGAGCACAACTGAGAGTCTCCCCGCGTTGGTCGTGCGGATGGTCGTCGATGATCCGGCCGCTGCGATCGACTTCTATGTCGAGAGTCTGGGGGGCGAGGAGATCCTCCGGCTTGCCGACGACAACCTCGGAGGGATGATCATCCACGCCGAGGTGAAGATCGGCCAGTCGATGATCACGCTGACCCAGGCCAACCCGGATCACTGCAATGCGTCCCCAGCGGCGCTGGGCGGGTCACCGGTGCTGCTGTCGCTCGAGGTCGAAGATGCCGATGCGATCGGTGCGCAGATGGTGGCCAACGGCGCCGAGGTGGTCATTCCCATCGCCGACCGCTTCTACGGCAAGCGCGAGGGTCGGCTCCGTGATCCATTTGGGCACCTTTGGATCATCACCCAGACCATCGAGGTCCTCTCCGAAGAAGAGATCCGCACGCGCATGCGCGAATTTTTCGGCGGACCTTCGGACGATTGACACCGCCACGTGACACGGGCGAGGCCTCGGTCTGGGACGCTCCCTAGGGCGACCCGGTTAGGGTGCGCTGGCTTCGACCACGGCGGCCGTGTTCGCCGAGCTGCGCACGGCGTCGAAGCACAACGCCGACGCCCCGAGCGCGAGGGTCACGAGCACCCAACGGAAGGTGCGAACTCGCGCGGTTTGATCTCGGTTCTCGGTCACGCGAGTGGCGAGGGGCCGGAGCTGCCGCGCGGTCGGATCGAATACGTACTTGTGGATCACGGCGCTGCCACTGTGATCGGAGGGCCACCGTGCGGGACGGCGGGTTCCCATGCTCCACGCATGCATTCGAGATCGCTTCGGGGTTGGGGGCAGCGGGCCACGGGGGCGGACATGGGCCAGTGCCAATGGGCGTGTACCACACTGTCGGGGCCAGACGGTCCGTGCACGCTGGTGTCCGTCCGTGCAGGGCAATAAACGACGATTGCCGTCGTTTGCGCTCGGCTCGATCGCGCACCGATCGCGTGTCCCACTGCCGCGTACGGCGGCGGTTCGTTGGCGCGCGCACCGACGGCCGATCGGTGGGGGCGCGGAGCGATGTCGTCCGCGCGAACCAGCGCATGCGAGCGGCTGCCCGCTTCGGGGCTACCCACGATCGTCGTGTTGGGCCATAGTGATCGATGACGATGAGCGGGGGTCAGTGGCACGAGAGCTTGTTCGACGCGGACAAGGGTGACTCGCTCGGGGACGGTTCTTGGGGATCCGGATCCGACGAGCCGTCTGGGTTGGCGAAGATCGCATGGGATCAACTTCCCGAGCCTGCGAAGAAGAAGAAGGAGCGGGCACGACTGGCGACCCCCGCTCCGGGGAGCGAGCGCGAGTCGGGGTTGCTCGACATCAAGACCCTCGCCCCGCAACTGCACGAGAAACTCGCTAGCGAGCAGCCGATCGCCGTTCGGGCGCGTCAGGCCACGCCGAGCCCCGCCTCGGCTCGTCCCGCAGCACGGCTCGCCACGGCGGCCAAGGGCAGCAACGGCTCCGGTCTCATCGATGTGCAGGAGCTGATGCGTCTGCAGCAAGCGCAGACCGAAGCGGCCCAAGGTGATCCACTCGACGGCGCACAGCTCCCGGCCGCCAGCTCTTCGCTGCTCAGCAACACCTCGCTGAGCTCGAGCGAGCTGTCGGGCTCGGTCGTCGCCGAGATCGCGGCCATCGATGCCAAGGCGCTGCCGCCCAAGGGGCGCGGCATGTTGTGGGCCTCCCTCGCGGTGCTGTTGATCGCGTTTGCGGGCCTGGCGGTCTACGTCGTCGTCAACGGCTGAGCGCCAGTCGTCGGTCGGCCGGGTTGGCACGGGACGAACAGCCCGAGCCCAAGGTACCGGCGGCCTCCGATCCCGTGGGCCTGGATGCTGCGCGAGGTCTCCGGCTGAAGGTCGCCGAGGATGACCTCGAAGCCCGGCACCACATGAGCCCGGGTGCGCACGTGCGTGCGGGCGCCGATGATGACTTCGATCTGCGCGGGCGGTTGGGTGGCGGGCAGTCGCGACAGCTCATGGCGGAGCGCGTCGGCAAAGCGATCGGCTTGCTCGTGGCCGTGTACCGTGACGCAGTGCGAGCGCACGCGCTGGGCGGGGTGTAGCCGATACACCGAGGGCATCCCCAACCGAAGCAGATGAGAGCCCACGTGGATCGACTTTCCACCGAGCACCATCACGTCGCTCAGCGAATGCGTGGGCACCCGCAGCTGCACGAGTGAGTGTTGGAACAACGCCAGGCGAGTCGGTCCCACGCGACGGCCTGGCACCGGGTGCACGCCCCAGTCGGGCTCGTGGCGAAGTTGAGGAAGGTGGCAGCACAGCGCGCTGAACAGCAAGTACCCGTGGTCGATGGGCAACGAGGGACCCACCGCAGGAAACCCGACGTCGACGTATTGATTGGTTGTCATCCAGACCGCTCGAAGGTTCGGCTGCCAGCGTACGAGGCGGCCGTCTCAACAGTCTGAGACGATCGGAACTGCGAAATTCCCTTACATAAGGGGTGCTACGGCGCCAAATTCGATCCGGCGCACCCGCGTCGAACCCCGTTCGCAGGCGCCGTTTCCGGCGTTGCGACGGGGTCGTCGTGGGTGCCCCTACGCGGCGGGCACGGCCGTCGGTTCGCTCAGCGCAGCTGGCTGCGGAGCTCATCGCGGAAGCGATGGATGTTGTCCGAGTAGAACGACCACTGTTCTTGTCGCGCGCGCGTGAACGTGGACTCCAGCGCCAGCTTGCGAGCACAGCGTCCCATCGAGCGCAGTCGGTTGTGGTCGAGCGTCAGGGTTTCCACAGCGTCGATCCAGCGACCGGCATCCGTGGCCGGGAGCACCAGGCCGGTCTCTCGGTGCTGGACCAGCTCGGCTGGGCCGCCCACGTTGCTGACCAGAGCAGGGGTGCCCGAGGCCAGGGCTTCCATCACCACGTTGCCGAACGTGTCGGTGGTGGAGGGAAACACGAACAGGTCCGAAGAGGCGAAGGCGGCGGCGAGCTGCTCGCCCCGCAGATACCCCGTGAAGGCGACCGGATAGTCGCGCAGCGACTGCTGCATCGTCTCGCACAAGCCCTGCCGGACGCCACGTTTCTGCCTCTCACCCGGCTCGACGATGCCGCGCAGGAACCGCGCGCACGGGGCACATCGGACGCGGAGCCGCCATCCCGGCAGGCCGCAACGCCGGCGTGGCTGATCGACGAGGGCGCCACCCCGTCCGACGCGCTA
>JAHZJA010001130.1 GCA_022601155.1 Deltaproteobacteria bacterium
AGGCGGGCGCCGAGGCGCCGCCAGACCAGCGGGCCGCGGGGCGGGACGGACAGCGAGCCGAGCACGGTGGCCAGCGCCAGCAGCAGCAAGGTGATCGGGCCCGGCGTCGGGCCGAACATTGGCGCGACATCGGCAATGGTGAGATCGACGAGGCGGTCCTCCTCGACATCGAACACGATCCGGGGTCCGCGGGTTGCGTGGGGGCCACGCTGGCCTTCGATGATCCGCCAGCGGTCGAGCTGGTACACGGTGAGCGCCGTGTCGTGGTGCGGCTGCCACGAGACGGGATGACGCTCGCCCGGCGCTCCGTGCTGATCGGCCAGCCCGACCAAGAGCGTACAGCTCTTGGTGGTGCAGTCTCGCTCGATGACCAGATTGTCGACGATGACGGTGGCATCGAGGTGGGCGGCAGCCGGGACGGCCGGCACTTCGATCGCGGTGGCTCGAGCCGTGATCGCATCACCATTGGTGAGTGGACTGTGGGTGAGATGGCGAATGGACGCGGGGAGCAACACCGTGACCGAGAGCATCACGGTGGCGATCGACGCTGGTCTCCACGCCCGCGCGAGCCAATGGCGGCCACGCCAAACAGGACCTACGCCCAAGGCCACGATTGCGGCCATCACGGGCATGGTCATCATCCACAGCATTGCTTGCGGGGTGCCGCACCCCCAGTGGGATGAGATGAGCGGCGTGCTGAGGGTGTCGAGCACCATGAACAGGGCCAGGGGGCAGGCCACGAGCATCGCCACCGCCAGCCAGCTGCCGAGCTTGGGCCAGCGTCGCGCGATGGCGAGCGGGATCACGATGACCAGCAGCGCGACGATCGCGAGTGCGAGCGGGCTGGCCGAGGCCACGGCTGTGCAGGTGATGGCCAGCCCGATGCCGATGGCGGTTGCGCCGACCCAGCGGCCTAGGGCTTTGAGCACGGACACGATCACCGTTTGACCGTAGCACCAGGGCTCGCAGTGGCCGCCCGATGGCAACAACCATGGCGAAACCATGACTGAGTATCGAGGGCAGGCTCATCCGAGCTGAACGTAGCGGAACGATGTTGGCTTGGTCATCGGGCGCTCGTTCGACGAGATGCTTGGCGTGGTGGCGGGCTCCTGCCACGATGCGTGCCGCCATTGATGAACACGACGATGCCGCCCGCGTTGCCCCACGGTGAGCTCACCGAGGTCCTCCCCGATCTGTTCTGCGTCACCGGTGGCGTTAAAATGGCCCCGCTGCTCGCGTTCAGCCGCAACATGACGGTGGTTCGCGAAGGCGACAGGCTGGTGTTGATCAACTCGATGCGGCTCGACGAGCCGGGGCTCGCGGCACTGGACGCACTGGGGACGGTCACCGACGTCATCCGCCTCGCCGCGTTCCACGGGATGGACGACCCCTTCTATAAGGATCGCTACGACGCGAAGACGTGGGCCGTGGAGGGCTCGGCGTATCGGCGTGGCTTCGATGTCACCAAGGAATCGGTCGAGCCGTACTTCGAGGCGGACGTGGCGATGACGGAGCAGACCGAGCTTCCGCTGTCGGGCGCACGGCTCCACGTGCTCCCCACCCGACCGCCCGAGGGCCTGCTTCGGCTTCCAAGCCGCGGTGGCGTGCTGGTGGCGGGCGACGCCCTTCAGAACTGGGCGACCACCGATCGCTACTTTAGCTTCGCGGGCAAGCTGATGATGAAGGCGATGGGGTTCATCAAGCCGCACAACCTCGGACCCGGGTGGGTGCGTGCGGCCAAGCCCACGGTGGAGGCGGTCCGCGCGATATTGGATCTCGAGTTCGAGCACGTCCTGCCCGCCCACGGCGAACCGGTCATCGATGGTGCCAAGGACGAGTTTCGGCGCGTGATCGAAGCCTACGCGGGACCCTGAGCGCCGCAGATTCGCCCTGGCGTCGTGTCAGACGTCGGGCCACAGCAACCGCAGATCGTATCCCGCGATCTCGATGCTCTGGTCGCGCCCGACGATCTTGCGCTCGCGCACGGTCGTGCCCCCCACCCGCACTTGGTCGTCTTCGACCAGCGGCTGGAGCTCGGGCAGCTCGGGCACGCCGGCCCACTCGAACACGGCCTGTTCCTCCGCGATGCTTCCGCCCCCGAGCACGATCTCGCAGTGCGATCCCCGTCCGATGCGGTGACTGCCGGGCAGCAGCAGCAGGTCTTCGTGTCCGCCGTAGGGATGGGTGACGCGCAGCGTTCCGCCGGCCACGGCCCCCAGGTCGTAGTGCAGCGCTTCGCCCAGGGCGTTGGCCAGCGCGCGCGCGTCCGGGAATCGGTCGGCGGGATCCTTGGCAAGGCCGCGGTACACCAGCTGGTGGATCGCGGGAGGGAGGTTGGCTCCGGCCCGGTATCGATCGAGGGGCACCACGGGCTCGCGGACATGGGCGGCGATCCATGCCACCGGTTCATCGCGGTAGGCCTCGCGCACCTCGGAGAACGGTCGATCGGCAAAGTAGACGCTGTGCCCGGTGAGCAGCTCGTACAAGATGGTGGTGAGGCTGTAGACGTCGCTGGCTGGAGTCAGGCGCCCGCCGTGGATCTGCTCGGGCTGGATGTAGCGCGGCGTGCCGACCAACATCCCGTCGAGGGTCACGCCCACGCCCAAGGTGTTGGCGGCGTCCCATGCTCGCGCGAGTCCAAAGTCGATGACCTTGACGTTCTGGTCCGGCTCGACCCACAGGTTCTCGGGCTTGATGTCGCGATGCACGATGTCCCGGGCGTGGGCTTCGGCCAGGCCGAGGCACGCCTGATGGATCACCCACAGCGCCTGACCGGGAGGCATCGGTTGATCGAAGTCGTGCCACACGTCGAGCTGAGCCCCGTCGAGCTCGTCCATCAGCAAGAACACGTGGTGGTCCTCGCTCTTGCCCGCGTCGTGCACCCGCACCACATGCGTGTTGGTGAGGCTGCGCAGCACCGAGATCTCTCGCAGCGCCCGTTGGGCACTCGCCGGATCGATGACCGGGTGCAGCGACAGCTTGAGGGCCGCGGTCTCCGACAGCTGCGGGGCCTCGACCCGGTACACCCAGGCGAAGCCTCCTTGACCGATGACCTCCAGGATTCGGTAGCGGCCGTAGCGGTCGCCGGGTGAGAGCGTCAGCGCCATTTTCGCGTGCTCAAGGGTCGCTCCTTTCTCGGGTGCGCGGGGCGCTCGATCGACGTTGAGGGCTACAGCGCATTTGCCGCCGACTGCCCGTAGGAGGTCGTAATTGTGGTGCTGCGGTCAGGTGTGCGCTGTTTGCGGCGATTTGGGCCCCGTGATACGGTCCAGCCTCAAACGGTGTCGCGATTTTGCCCGAGCGCGAGGCCAACTCGGGTGGCGTGACCGACGGTCTCGCTCACCCCGACGCCAAACGCCCGAGCCTTTCGCATCGCCAAAATGGCGAACCACCACTTCGACCGAGGAAGCTGAATGAGCAGCACTGAGGACAACGCCCCGCAGCCAGGCGATCGGTTGTACCAGCACAGCAAGCGTCTGCAATGGGGCTTGGCGGTGATGGCGTGGGAGCGTGACGGCAAGCGCGCCTTCCAGTTCGAGGACGGCAACATGCGCGTCTTCACGGAGGCCTTCTACAAATTCCTCGAGGAGGTCGAGTGTCCACCCGACAAGACCGCCAAGTTGTTGGCCAAGCTTGGCCGAGCCGGTGGGCTCGGTAAGGGCGACGGGTCAGAGGAATATCGCCTGACCTTCGAGGAGCAGCGACTGGTCTTCCTCGAGCAGTACCCCGAGGCGTTCTCCGGCGACGACTGGAGGAACGGCCACCGTGGTGAGGGCGCTTCGCGACGGCTCAAGCGGCATCGTGATGCTGCGGCTGCCAGCGCGCAGGAGCTGCTGTCGAAGGAGGCACTCGAGGCTCTGACGGCCGCGGGTGATCACGCCGAGGTACTCCGCCGCGTGACCGAAATCGTGCACGCCACCGACCTGGTGACGCGTGCGCAAGCCGAGCCCGTGGCCAAGGCCAAGCCGAGCCCTCAGCTCACCGCCGGCATCAAGGACTTGCTGTACGGCGAGGGCGAGTACGAGCCTCGGTTCGACGAGTACTGCCGGCTGATGCTGGAGGCGGGTCGCAAGCAGCTGTCGTGGCCGCTGGCGTCGGCCATTCCGGCCCTGGTTCAGCCCAATGGCCACGTTGCGGTGCGGCCGACGGTGCTCGCGATGCAGGCCCAGTGGGCCTACCCGCGGCTGCGTTACTCCACCAAGCCCGAGGGGCGCGTCTACACCCGCATCCTCAACATGTCGCGGACGGTTCGCGACACGCTGACGACGGCGGACTACTCGCCCAAGGACTTGCTCGACGTGTATGACTTCATGCTCGTCACGCTGCGACCCGCCGCGCGCAAGATCCTCGACGAGATCCGCCATCGGATGGAGCTCGAGTCGGATGGCGCCGACGATCTGGTGCTGACGCCGTCGGCACCCCCGGCGGCGGAAGCCAAGCCTGAAGCCGGGGCCGAAGCCGCGCCCGAAGCCGATGCATCGGCGGCACAAGAGCAGCCCGCCAAGTCGGACGACGACAAGTCCGATGGCGAGGGCGGTAGCGAGCCGTCCGCAGCCGCGATGTAGCCGTCGCAAGCGAAACGACGACGAGCCGCCCCGGGCCCAGGCCTGCGGTGGCTCGTTTGCGTTGGGGCTCCTACCAGCCGACGGCCGCGGCGGCGAGGGCACCGGCCGCCGCGGTGGCGAGCACCAGGTGGGTGGCCGATTGCCGGGTGTAGCCATGCCGCCAGCTCCCACCAAACACGATCCCGGCGGTGAGACCCGCGGCGAGGGCGGCGGTCATCGTGCGTGGGGCGAAGATCAGCAGCCCGACGGCGGCGACGGTGATCGTTACGCCCAGTGCCATCCCCAGCCCGGCCGCGACGGTGCCTTCGAGCTCGATCACCGGGTCATCGTCGTCATGGAGATCGATGGCCACGTTGCCCAGCCGACACAGCGCTCGGGTCACGGGCCACAGCGCAAAGCCCACCACCGGGATGCCCAAGAACAACCCGGTCAGGGTGCCCAAGGCGGCGGCCAGGCTCAACGCGACGGCGTACATCGGGGTGGCTCAGCGCGGTTGGCAGGCCCAGTTGCCCGCGAAGATGAACGCACGCGCGCACGCGATGGTGATCTCACCTTCCGATGTCTTCCAGTCATACTCGTGGCCGAAGAAACTGGTGGCGACGGTTCGGGGGCGTTCGACGTCCACCGTGCACTCGGTCTTGCCCTCGCAGGCGGCCGTGCGTGACAACTGCTCCACGGTGGCGGCGGGCTGCGAGTTGTTCCAGCCGGAATACGTCACGTACAGCGACGCTGCGAGCAAGATCCAGCCGACCCAGGCCTTCATCGAAGATCATCGTGGCACGTGCCGTCGCGCTTGACCACCCTCGCGGCCGCCCCGTACGGTGACGAGCGGTTGTGAACGACTCCTCGCCCTATGTCGATCCCGTGATCACAGCTGTGGCCCATTTCGAGGGCACGCGAGATCACCCCACACCCAACGATCGACTGGTCGCGATTCGTCGCCAGGCCCAGGCGTTTCGCGAGCAGATGCTCGATGGCCCGCCCGCCCGCTTGCTGCGTTCGTTCGATCTGGTCAAGGCGCCGTACCCCACGCGCTACGCCCTCCGCGACGCGTGCTCGCTGCCCGTTCCCTATATCCACATCCTCAACCGGCTGTTCGTGGTGCAGTTCGACACGCCGCAGGGGGTCAAGACCTTGCTGGCGGAGCCGCTGGACCGCGAGGGCAATGCCCGTACGCCATTTTTCCACCGATTGGGATCAAAGGTAGGGGGAGCCGGGGGCCGGGTGTCGCAGCTGCTGTGGCCCAACCGCAACGAGGTGGGCGATTGCCTCGCGCAGCTGGGTCTGACCCCGGCCGATATCGACTACATCACGTACGACCATCTGCACACCCAAGACCTGCGTCGTTGGCTGGGTACCGACACCACCGAGGCCTATTTTCCGCGCGCCAAGCTGCTGGTGATGCGACAGGAGTGGATGTCGGTGCAGGGACTGCTGCCGACCCAGGCCGACTGGTACTGCCCCCATGGCACCGCGGGGGTTCCCGACGATCGCGTCATCCTGCTCGATCACGACGTGATGTTGGGTGACAGCGTGGCGCTGGTCCGCACCCCCGGCCATACCGAGGGCAACCACTCGATCGTCGTCCACACGCCCGATGGGCTGTTCGTCACGAGCGAGAACGGGGTGAGTGCCGACTCGTACTCCCCCGACAAGTCCTCCATCCCGGGGCTGCGTCGCTACGCGGCGACGACGGGCGCGGAGGTGGTGCTCAACGGCAATACCCTCGAGGGCGCGGTGGATCAGTATCTGTCGATGGTGCAGGAAAAGGAGATCGCCGGCTGCTCGCAGCGCAACCCCGACTTCTTCAACGTGGCACCCTCGTCGGAGATGACGGCGCACGTGCTCTCGCCCGGACTCGAGCCCACGTTCTACGTCGGCGAGCTGAACTACGGCACCCCGGTACGCGGTGGGGTGGCGGGGTAGGACCGTCGCAGCACGACCGGGGCGGCATGGCCTCGGCGCTCGGAGATCGAAATGTCAGCGCGAAGAATCTTGGTCACCGGGTGCGCCAGCGGGATTGGTAGGG
>JAHZJA010001131.1 GCA_022601155.1 Deltaproteobacteria bacterium
AGCTGGAGTCTTTCCAACAACCCCTCGAAAAACAAGGACCTTCAACGATGAACGAACTATCCATGAACGATGCATAAGTACCTACGCCCGGCCGCCCTGGTGCCTCGATGCGGCGCAACGCACTGTTGTTGTTGCTCGGTGCGGCGTCGGTGGGCTTTGTGGCCTGTGATACGGAACCACAAGACGACCTCGGAGATCTCGATCGCGAAGATGCCGACGAATGCCCCGTTGGAGCGGCGGGGGTTCTCCATCAGGGCGGGCTCGTCAATGGCACGATCAAGAAGGGTGCAGCGTCGTTGATCCCTGAGATGAATATGCACGACGATATGTCCATCGAGCGCAAGGCGTTGGCGATGGACCATGATGGTGCGTATCACGCCTATCACCTCGAAGGCAGGACTCTTCATCAATCGACTGGACGACCATCGGGGGCGAGACGGGGTACCATTTTCAAGAGTCCCACACGATCGGTGGCAGCTGCGAGCATGGTTTCGCGGTGAGCAACTCCAAGCTCTACTGCCTCCAGGATGGTGCACGTACGCTGATCGAGTACGCTAGCTTCGGGGCTAGCTCGGGCACGGCACTGACCGTTCCCACTCTGCAGTCGGGCGATCGCTTCAGCGAAGGGTGGGCGGTGGCCGATGGGGCGCTGTGCGTGGCCGCGGACGGCGACGCAATTCAGAAGTACCGTCGTAGCGGGGATGGATTCGTCGCTGACTTCCCGGCGACCACGACTTCGCGATGTTGACGCAGAACGGCCGCCTCCACTTCTATATGGTCGATGGTGCGACGTCCGGAAGTCCTGCCTCGCAGTCCGCGGTCGCTGAGTGTGGGAATGGCTTCTGCAACTCTGATGAGACCGCGATCAACTGCCCTTATGGCTGCCTGAACTATAATAATGCCATGAGCTTCTACGGCGGCGATTTCTACACGATCTCGGATGAAACGTCGGAGCTGGTCTGCGGCGCAGGGACGAATAATGCCAATAATGCCCATGTGATTCAGGCGCTTCGTTGCGAGGGACCGTACTGCGACAATGTCTCGGTGCGCTGTGTCGCTGGCAGTCAGGGTGCATCCCGAGCTAGTGTCACCTGGTCGGGCTGGTTCGGAGCAGGGCAGTCGGCGGAGTGCGCGGATGGTGAGTTCGTGCAAGGATTCGACTGTAGTGGCTCCCACTGCTCCGAAATGCGAATCGCTTGCGCCCCATTCGGCGAGTGGAATATCGAGCATTGCGCGTGGACCAATACGGGATTCTCGGAAGAGGAGTCTGATCTGGACCATCCGGATGCGGATACCTACGACGACAACGAGGAGTACTCGGAGACCTGGAACGACGCGGCGTACTTCGGGCATGATGGCTACAGTGACGGTCGGGGCTACTTCTTGGCGGGGATCCGTTGCGACGGCAGCCGCTGCGACGAGAAGAAATTCAAGGTGTGTCGCCCGCCTCTCCCCGTGGCGGACGACTAGACGCCGCTGAAGCACCCAGTCCACGGCGGGGCTGGGTCGCCCTCGGGGCGGCCGGGCTCCGCTGGACCTTCGGTGTCCCCGGGGACGTTCGGGTGTGTCTCATGAGACATGCCCGCAGCGCCGGGACGAGGAACGGTCTGTTGAGGTTGGAAAAATGGACGGCGGGGTACTTGGTCCGCTGCTTGCTAAGGGGGGACACAATGTTGTTCACCCCCAATCATCTCTCGTTCGTTCGAGTCGCTCCGCTGGTGCTTTGCTTCGCGCTGCCCATCGCATGTGACGACGCAGCCGTCGAGCTCGAAGACGTTGCCGACACCACTGGAGCGTCCGACGGCGACGACGAGCTTCGCTTCGCCACGCCGATGTTCGACTACCCCACGCTGGTGACATCCATGAATACCGACTGGAAGGGCGACAACGGCGGCTGCTGGGACACATCACCCAACGGGAACGTGCGGCCGTTCCAGCAGTACCCCTGTCACGGCAAGGACAACCAGCTGTGGAAGTTCGAGAGTATGGGCGACGGGTCGTTCCGCATCCATTCCGACGACGACGAGGGCCTGTGCATCGACGTGCCGAGCAACGACTTCGTGTCTGGGAAGGACCTCCAGTTGTTCCCCTGCCACGGTGGCGCCAATCAGCGCTGGACGGTCAACGTTCACAGCAACGCGGCGTCGACGATTCGCCCGCGCGATGCCCAGGGGCTGTGCATGGATGTCGAGAACGCGATCACGACCAACTACTCGAAGATCCAGATCTACACCTGTCACTTCGGCTCCAACCAGCAGTGGCGAATGCACGACTGGATGGGGAAGGACACCAGCCTCGACTGCGACTGGGCGATGCGGTTCGGGTCACACGTGGTCTCCAACGGCACACGTCAGAACTTCTTTGCCTCGGGACAGGAGTTCAACACGTTGTGCTCGGAGAACCTGCAGTCCGACTCGGTCAACTGCCCGAGCGGAACCGATTGGTTCGTCGTCGACAGCCCTTGGGGCTCCGATGACTTCGACGTTCGTTGCTTCCAGACGTTCTGAGCGCAGCGGTCGGGGCCTGAGCTCAGCTCGAGTGGCTGGGCCTGGGTCTGCGACCTGCACCAGGGTCTGCGGAGCGAAGGGCTCGGTGCTCTGGTGCAGTGGGGCGCGGCGACGCCCGGCGCGGGGTCGCCGTTGCGCCGCAGGCCCACGTGGAGCACGATGCGCAGCTCGGGGGCTCGGACCGATGTTTCGGTGCGACGAGTACGCGGGCGGTCGCGGCGGTGCGTCTTCGTGGCGGGGCCGGGTCACACCGCAGTATGGATGGTGGTGGCTCGAGTGGATCGGTGGCGCGAGTCCGCACAGCCTTCGGGGCAGGTCCGCGCGGACTCTCGCTGGGATATCGAGGTACCGGGCGAGCCCGAGCTGACGAACGGCGTCGAGCCCGAGCCCGTCTTGGCCGCTGTACGCCGGTGCTCACTCACGCTCGCGTGGAGCATGTGAGTGTCCCGCAACCGCCTCTGCAACACTCATACCTCCCAGCGACCCCGTCTGGCCCGGTTGGAGTATTGGTGTCACACTAAGGCGTCCCCGTCGGGCCCCCGGATGAGCACAACTGCTGAGACCGTGGATGTTGGAGCCACGCTCGACCCCTCGGGCACGGTGCCGGGCAAGCGGGATACCCCGGCCGAGAGGTTGACCAAGGGTGATGCCCTCGGGCGCTACATCATCCTCCGCCTGCTCGGGGTTGGCGGTATGGGGGCGGTCTACCTCGCCTACGACCCGGAGCTCGACCGCAAGGTGGCTCTCAAGCTGCTGCGGGGCTCGGTCGACACGGCCGATCCGCGGGATCTGCAGCGCGAGGCCCAGGCGATGGCCAAGCTCCGGCACCCGAACGTCGTCACTGTCTATGACGTCGGCCAGCACTATGGCCGTGTCTACGTGGCCATGGAGTACATCGAGGGCATGACGTTGAGCGCGTGGGCCAAGGCCAAGCGTCGGGGGTGGCGCGACGTGCTCGACAAATTCGTAGAGGCGGGCCGGGGGTTGGAGGCGGCGCATGCCGAGCAGCTGGTGCACCGCGATTTCAAGCCGGAGAACGTCCTGACGACCGAGTCGGGGCGGGTCGCGGTCATGGACTTCGGGTTGGCCCGGCCCAGTCGCACGGCGGATGCGCAACAGGACGTGGATGTCGGCGCCCTCCAGGAGTCGTTGCTCGACACCGAGGTGGATCCGCGTATTGCCGGAACCCCGGCCTACATGGCGCCCGAGCAGCTGATGGGCACAGAGCTGACCGCGGCCGTCGATCAGTTCGCGTTCTGCGTCAGCATTTGGGAGTGCGTGTGCGGGCGCAGGCCTTACGAAGGCGACGGGGAGGTCTCCACCCTCGTCAGGATGGCGGAGTACGACGTCAATGCGCCACCCGCCGGGGCTCGCATGCCGGGCTGGCTGGAACGGGTGCTCATGCGCGGGCTCGCGCCCGTGGCCGAGGATCGCTGGCCATCGATGGAGACCTTGCTCGCGGCGCTCGACCGCGGGCGCGGGCGCTGGCGCTGGCAGGTGGGCGTGGCGGCGGTGACTGCCGTCGTGCTCGTGGGGTCCGCCGTGTGGGGCTGGCAGCGGCAGCGCGAGGCGCAGCGGCTCGAAGCCCTCGCGGCGTGCGATGCCGAGGGGGCGGCCATCGACCAACTGTGGAACGCCGAGGCGCGAGACCGGATCCGCTCGGGATTGCTCGCCACGGGTGCCCCCTTCGCCGCCAGTAGTCTCGACATCTTCATCCCTTGGCTCGACGACTACCGCGACGCCTGGAGCTCGGGCCGTATTGCCGCGTGCCGACACGGATCCATCGAGCGTGACTGGGACGAGGCGCTGCTCGATCGTTCCCGCTGGTGCTTCGAAGATCGTCGGCTCCAGCTCGAGGCGACCGTCGAGCAGATCGCGACGCTGCAGACGGCATCGGCCCGGCGAGCGGTGCGGATCGCGTCGTACCTCGATCCCGTGGATCAGTGCCTCGACCCGAACCTGCTGCGGCGATTGCCGGCTCCGCCGACTGCGATGCGGGACGAGATTCGGGCGATCCGCTCCACGCTGAGCGAGAGCGACCGGTTCCGCCACGCGGGCTACTACTCCGAGGCGCTCGACATGGCGGTCGTGGCTCGGGAGCGTGCAGCGGTGCTCGGGTGGTCGCCGCTGCTGGCCCTGGCTCGACTCATCGAGGGGAGCTGCCTCGCCGTCAGCGGGGAGTACGGGCAGGCGGAGCTCGCGCTCACCACCGCCTACTTCGAGGCTCAGGACACCGGTTCGGTCGAAGTCGCTTTCCGGGCCGCCCGCTCGCTGACGCGCGTTCATGCGAGCCTGCACCGCGACCGTGAGGCGGAGCTGTGGGCCCGTCACGCGGATGTCCTGTCGTCGGGGCTCGAGGATCCCAAGGGGCTCGATGCCGCCGAGGGACACTATATGCTGACGTCGGTCTTCGCGGAGCTGGGTGACTACGACGCCGCGGCCTGGCATGGAGAGCAGGCCGTGGCCATGCGAGCTGCGACCCTCGGACACGACCACCCGCTGACGGCCGCATCGAGCCGCAACCTGGGGCGGATCTACACCCTGCAGGATCGGCTTGGGGAGGCGCTCGAGCGGTTGGAGGGCGCCAGCGCGATCTGGGAGCAGGCGGTCGGTCGGGAGCACCCGTATATGGCCGAAATGGCGATGCTGCGGGGCGATGTCCTCGTTCGACAGGGCCATGTCGACCGTGGCCTCGAGCTGCTCCGCGAGGGGCTGGTCGTCAGTGCGCGAGTCCACCGCCAGGGGCACCCCAAGATCGCCCGAGTTCTCGTTCCGCTCGGGGAGGCGCTGCTCGAGCTGGGGCGGATCGACGAGGCGGAACAGGCGTTCGGGCGCGCGGCGGAGATCCAACGCGCGGAGCCGGGGCAGCACTTCAAAGCCGATGCGAACAATCTGTTCAGGATGTCGGCGATCAACCTTCGTCGTGGCGATCACGAGACGGCGCTGCGGCAATGCGCCGAGGGCCGGGAGCTCCTTCAGGCCTCATCGCCATCCGATCGCCTGGCCGTCGTCGAGGCACTGGATTGTGCCGCAAACGCATACCGGTACGGTGGTCGACCTGACGACGCGGTACCGCAGCTTCGCGATGTGCTTGCCCGCCACGAGGAGGTGTTCGGCCCCGAGCATCGGCGTTTGATGACCCCCCTGCTCCGGCTTGGCGACGTGCTTCGAGAGGCGGGCCAGCTGCAACCGGCCCGCGCGAGCTACACACGAGTGGTCGAGGTTGGGCAGGGGGATGCCATCGCCCGTACCGGTCGAGCGCTGGTGTCCGGCCTGGTCGGTCTGGCCGAGGTCGCGCTGGCCGAGCACGATGGATCCTCGGCGGTCGTGTGGGCCGAGCGCGCGGTCGATATGGTGGAGGAGCAGGGGATGGGTCCCCGCTTGGCGGCGGTGGCTCACTTTGCTGCCGCCAGGGCGCTCCGGGCGACGCACCAGTCCGAGGACCGGGCGCGCTCACTGGCCGTGCGAGCTCGCGACGAGTTCGAGGCGTTTCATGATGAGCGAGGGCGCGCCGAGGTCGAACGTTGGCTCGGGAGCGGCGGAGTCGAGCCCGGGGAGACCACGCCGGTCCCGAACGCCGACCGCCCCCCGTCGCGATAGACGGTCCTGTGGCTCCGCCGGCCTGCGCGAGTTCAGCTCAGCGCTTGTCGCGGGCCGCTTCGAGCAGAGTTGCGAGGGCCTCGATCCGCCGCGAGCCGCGTCGGCTCGCTGCATAGCCGAGGCGAACGTCGAAGGTGGGGCCTTGGTACTTGGGCAGCACACGCTGCAGCTGATCGTCCTCCAGCGCATGTGAGGAGGTGAGGCCGATACCCTGGCCATCGAGCAGCGCGTTGGCCAGCACGCGCGAGTCGGAGCTGGCGAAGCGACCCCGGACGGGAACGACCGTTTCCCGGCCCTTGCTGTCGAAGACGCTCCACTCCGTCTGTACGCGGTCGCCGATGTAGCACAGGCACTCGTGGTCTGAGAGGTCTCGAGGCTTCTTGGGCGTGCCGCGGGCTTCGATGTAGGCGGGAGCGGCCGCGAAGATGGCGTGCCCTCGTGACAGCAGACGGGTGACGACAGAGCTCGGAGGGACGGGGCCAATCAAGACCGCTGCGTCCAACCCTTGCTCTGCGATGTCGCTGAGGACCGCGCTGCTCGGTCGGTCGGTCACGAACAAGCGGAGATCCACGCCGGGGTGGTCCTCGAGGAAACTCGTCAGTGAACCTCGCAGCTGCCGTGCCGCGAGCGTGGGAACGCTGAGCCTCAGCTCGCCGGTCAGTTCCTCCGCGACGCCGCGGATCTCCGCTTCGGCGTTCGCGACCTCGTCGAGGATCCGCCGTGCACGCACGTAGAGGCGACGGCCTTCCTCGGTGGGCTGGAGACGACGGGTCGTTCGCTGGGCGAGCGGAACCCCCAGTCGCTCTTCGAGACGGGCGAGCCTGCGGCTGATGACGTTGGTGGTTTGCCCGAGCACGCGCCCAGCCGCCGTCATGCTGCCCGAGTCCACGATCTGGACGAACGTTCGAAGCTCGTCCAGATCCCGAAGCCCAGCGCCCTCGGGTTCAGTCATCGATTCTCTCGTCTGAGACGATAATCATTCGCTTGATAATATCCTACCGAAAGATTCCTGCCCGAGGCAAACCATCATTCACGATGAGCGCAGCGGCTTCAATCCCACCGGGCACCCTCGCCGAATACTTCGACTCCCTCCACCACGACGCGGTGCCCGCCGCCTTGGTGTACCGGGTGCACAGCTCGATGAGCCACGGGCTCGACGCCTCGCGGAACGTGAGCGGCCGGATCATGGAGGTGGTCCGATGAGCGCCGGCGCCGCTGTTGTCGCGTTGGCCGTGGCCGTGGCCGCGGGTGCGCCGGCTGAACCCAAACCCGAGCTCGCCTGGCCTGGCCATGCATACGTGGCGCAGACCGTGCAGGTCTCGGGCCACCCCATGCGGTACGTAGAGGCGGGCAGCGGCGACCCGATCTTGATGCTCCACGGCACTCCGACCCAAGGGTACCTGTGGCGCAACGTCGTGGGCGGCGTAGCCGACCACGGGAGAGTGATCGTTCCGGACCTCATGGGCTTCGGCAAGTCCTACCAGGGCCCTGAGATTGGCTACGACGCGCGCAGTCAGCAGGCCCACTTCGACGCGTTCATGGACGCGATGGATCTGCGGGACATCACGCTCGTCGTCAACGACGTGGGCTCGATGCTTGGCTTGCACTGGGCGTCGCGACACCCGGACCGGGTCAAGGGGATCGTGTTGGTGGAAGCGGCCATGCTCGACGCGCGATCGTGGTGGAAGCACCTGCCGCTCGGAATGAAGATGTCGATCCGGCTGATGAAGAACCCACGACGGGCCAAGAAGTTCATCGTGGACCGCAACGTCATGATCGAGAAATCGCTGGGCGGGTTCGGCGTCCGTCGAGAGCTATCCGAGGAAGAACTCGACGTGTATCGGGCCCCGTTCGCCGACCCCGAGATGCGGACGCGCGTCTTGTTGCCGTTGGGGCCCGCCGCCGCATCGATCCGCGGCCGTTCGGAGTCTGCGTGGGACAGCGCGGGGATGGTCAATGCGTACGCGGACTGGCTGCGCGACACCGAGATCCCCAAGCTGCTGCTGCACGCCACACCGGGACTTATCGCTGGCCGGTCTGCGGTACGGCAAGCGGAGAAGACGTTCACCAACCTGGAGTCGGTCTCTCTCGGCCGTGGAAAGCACTTCCTGCCCGAAGACCACCCCGATGCGATCGCCGAGGCGATCGTGAAATTCGTTGGCCGAATCTGAGGCGGGAAGAACTCGGCGAGCCGCGATCGAGGAGCACCTCGACCATCGGGCCTCGTCATGTGTACGCGCGAGGGGGGACGACCACGGTGGCCCGCGGGGCACCCCGCTGCCACCGCCGATGGTGGCCCGACCGAAGAATTCTTGGATCGCTACGAGTGGAGACGAGACGATGATGACCAAGCACCAATCACAATCAACCACGGTCGCTCGCTTGGCGACGATCGCACTGCTGAGCCTGGGCTTGGCCGCGTGTACCGAGGACGGCGGGGGCGCTGCC
>JAHZJA010001132.1 GCA_022601155.1 Deltaproteobacteria bacterium
ACGGCGAGGACGACGTGCATACGGTGGGCACCGCGCTGACCGTCGCCACCCATCGATTCCAGCTCGCACCGTGGGTCTCGCTGCAGGGCCGCTACGGGACCGATGGCTACCTGGACTTCATCGACAGCACGGGTTGGTTGTTCTTCGGCGACACCCAGGTCCGGGCCGATCTCTCGCGCGGCCAGTACCTCGACGGCGGGCGCTACCTGACCTCCGGCATGTGGGCCGAGGCGGAGGCGACCTTCGTCGACGTGATCCGGCTCCGCGGTGGTGGCCGTGGCGCGCTCGTCCACGCACGGGCGCCCGGCGACCCGATGTCCGAGTCCGCTCGGATCGATCGCACCTGGGGTACCGCGGTGGGAACCGCCGGGGCGAGCATTCAGGCCGTGCCCTGGCTGGCCTTCCACGCCAACGTCGACCAGGGCTTCCGCGCGCCCAACATGGACGACCTGACGTCGCGGCAGCAGACGGGGCCTGGCTTTCAATTCGAAAACCCCGCTCTGGGACCCGAGCGCTCGCTGTCCACCGAGGCCGGCGTGACGATCGACCATCCGTGGGTCGAGGTGTCGGCATACGGCTACCAGACCCGCATTCGCGACCTCATCGCCCGGGCCCCCCGCGCCGTCGAGCAGTGTCCAACCGGAGCTCCGGGCTGCGGAACGTCGCAGACGCGGTTCCAGCTCGTCAATCTCGATGGCTTCGCGTTCGTGCGGGGCGCAGACGCGGATGTCCGCGTCTATCTCCCGCTCGATTTTCGGCTGCGATCGACCGTCTCGTTCGCCTGGGGCGACGGCCCCAACCCGGTCGCTCCCACCAGCCCCGACCAGCCCTCGCGGCAGCCACTGTCCCGCATTCCTCCGCTCAACGGCCTGGTCGAGGCCGGGTGGCGAGGCGGACGCACGGGGCTGTACGCGTTTGGCGTGCTGCGATGGGCTCAGTCGCAGACCCGGCTGGCCGTCGCCGATCGAAGCGACGCCCGGATCCCCGAGGGCGGCACGCCCGGCTACGTGCTGATGGACGTGCGCGTCGGATATCGGTTCGATCCATATGTACTCGTCGCCGCCGTGGCGGAAAACCTCGGAAACGTCGCGTATCGGCACCACGGCTCGAGTGTCAACGGCCCGGGACGCGGCGGGTCGCTTCAGCTCGAGTTCGGGTTCTGACGGCAGCGCCCGGGAGACCAGCAGCACCCGTCGCCCCCGAGCGGTACCGGTGCGGCGCCGCTCACGGAAAGCTCAAGCCGTGGCGTCCGAGCAGCGCCGCAGCGGGCTCGTCGAGCTTTTCCGGGTCACCGCCCAAGATCAACGTCGTCCCCGCCTCGATCTCGCGATCGACAGCCCACCGCGTGTGAAGCACACGCCCGCGAGCTCGCCGACGAGCATCGGTCGCCCGTGGAATCGCCCCGGTGCAGCTGGGGCGCCCCGAGGGACCGATGCCGCACAGGAACTCCACACGGTGTCGCTCCGACTCGAGCTCGGTGCCGCCGTCGTGATGCTTCCACTGGGTCTCGACCTCCAGCACCATCTCCGCCGCGCCTCCGCCCACCAACTCCTCGGAGTGCGCCGACAAGGCGGTGGGTCGCTCTTCCATACCCGGGGTCCCGCGGCTCAGCACCGCGGTGTCGGGAAGCACGAACCAACCCTGCTCGGTGCGCAGGGCGGCGTGAATGCGGACGCCAAAGGCAGAAGGCTGGGTCTCGATGAAGCGGATTGCGGTCCACGGCGCGGGCAGCCGCGAGCGCCTGGGGACATCGACCGCGGGACCGGCGAGGCCCTGGCTCGCGTCGTGGAGGCAACTGAACGTGTCGGCATCGATCGCGGGACGTTGGTCGGCCGATAGCCGCCGCTCCTCCGCGCACAGCTCGGCGAGACTGCCGTACGGGCCCTGCAAGCCACGCACGGCCGGGCCGAAGACGTAGCGCGTGCCCCCTGGAAGGCCAGTGAGGTGGCGATAGGCCGCGGGGTGGGGTCGCAGGCGCAATGAACGTTGGTAGGCATCGACGGCGACATCGGTCTTGCCCTGAGCCTCCGCCACGCGCCCCCGGTTGTAGAGGATGGACGCGAGCAGACGGGTATCGTCTCCCGCGGCCGCCTCGGCCCCCGCGAGCATCGCCGCTGCCTCATCGAGGCGATCGGCAAACAGCGCGGCCCACCCCTGCTCGCTCAGGGTCCGCGCCTGACCCGGAGCGATGTCGAGAGCCCGACCGTAGGCTTCCACCGCGCCCTCGTAGTCCCGGGTCCCGTGGAGACGTCGTCCTTCGGCGACCGCGGCCTGGTAGCGCCGCCGCTCGTCTGCACTCAGTGCATCGAGAGAGCGCACGGCATCGGTCCGCGCGAGGACCTCGCCACCACCAGGGCCCGCCGCCTTGGCATCGCCCGGAACGACCGCCACCGGGGCTGGAGCTGCGACCGCAGCGGGTCGGGCCTCGCGGGGAGGCGGCTGTTCGCACGCCGCGAAGGCCACGATCACCAGCAGCAGACGGCGCCCTCGGCGTGCGGTAGAGCCTTCCGAGAGGGAATTGTCGCGCATCGGCATCCCCTTCCTTTCACGAACGATCGCGGGGCGCAAGCCGACGACGGCGTTCCCCGGTAGGATCGCACGCATGGCATCGTCGCCATCGCGGCCGGAGCTGGCCGTGCCCGACTTGGGCGGCTGGGGGCGTTCGAACCTGCTGTGGCTGGTGGTCTCGCTGAGCATGCTCGGCTTCGTCGCGGCGGCCGTGGGGGTCGTGGTCTCCGGTACGAACCAACCGCTGCCTCCCTTCCTGAAAACCGGCGGTGTCGATCCAAATCATGGCGCCGCCGCGGTGCGGCCCGACTCCGAGGGTCTGCGACTGGCTGGCTCGGGCTCCAACCTGCCGGTCACCCGGGCCCTGAGCGCCGCGTTTCCCCGTGAAGGCGCCCGGCACCCGGTCGTCCACGCCAGCATCGGCTCCGGCGGCGGACTGCGGGCCCTGCTCGACGGGGTCATCGACATCGCGCTGGTCTCTCGCCCGCTGGGAGAAGGAGAGCGAGAGCAAGGACTGGTCGCCACACCCTACGCTCGCGTCCCGGTGGTGGTCGCCGTGCATGCCAGCGTGCCCGATGACGAGCTGACCGCCGCAGCATTGGTCGCGATCTACGAAGGCGCGCAGGATGCGTGGTCCGATGGTTCACGCATCGTGGTGCTGCAACGCGAACGCGGCGATTCCTCCCACTCGGCGGTAGCCGAGCTGTTGCCGGCGTTCGCCGAGGCCAACGACCAGGCCTACGAGAACTCGCGCTGGCGGGTGCTGTACCGCGACGAGTCGATGCGCGAGGCCCTGGCCGACACACGCGGGGCCATCGGTCTGTTTGGCCAGGGTGCGATCCCCCGCGGCCTCCCCGTCCGTGCGCTCTCAATCGATGGGATTCATCCTTCCCCGGCCTCCGTTGCCGGCGAACGCTACCCCTACTTCAAGGACCTCGCGTTCGTCACCCGCGGACCTCCACGCGGAGAGGCGACGGAATTCATCGAGTTCGCCGCATCGGCGGAGGGGCGGCGCATCATCCAGCAGGCGGGGGCGCTGCCGCTGCCCGCAAAGGGTGACGCGTCCCCGGTCGACGAAGCGACGGAGCCCACGCCATGACGGGGTCCAGCTCGAGGCCAGCCCCTCGCCTTCGGCTTCGCGGATACCTCGGCACCCGCCTGGGCCCGCTGGCCCTGCTGTTGGCGGTGGTCGTGGCGATCTCGGCTCCGGTGGCGTTCTATGTGCTGGGGACGCAGGCGGCCCGGGTGCAGGCCAGCGCCACCGCGCAGCAGTTCGCCGCCGTCGTCCGACGCGAGGCCGAGCAACGCCCTCTACTTTGGAAGTACGACTCGCCGAAGATGCTGGCCCACCTGCGGACCTACGATGATGCGCGGGTCCAGATCGAGCACATCGCAGTCGTCGACAATCAGGGCCAGAGCATCGATCGCGGCGGGGAGCTCGACTACACCGCCCTGTCTCAGAGCCCGTTGGCGTGGGAGTCGGCCCCCGTGCTCGTCAACAACGAGCAAGTCGCAGAGGTCTGGGTTGCCGCCTCCACCGCCGAGGTTCGCTCGGGTGCGCTGCGGATGCTCGCGCTGTTCGGCCTCATCGGGCTGTGCCTCGCCGGCCTGATGTACTGGCTGCCGCTACGCGCCATGGGCCGAGTGGAAGAGGAAATCGAGACGCTGCTCGCCCAGCTCCGCGAGTCGCGAGCCGCGATGCGAACATTGGCCGACAACCTCGAGCAGCAGGTCGAAGCCCGCTCCTCCGATCTGTCGCGAGCGCTGGCCGAGCTCAAGGACAAGGAGCAGAACCTACGGGAACTCTCGACCCGCGCGGTGAGCATGCAGGAGGCCGAGCGACGAGCGATCGCTCGCGAGCTCCACGACTCCGCCGGACAATCGCTGACCGCGATCAGGATCCACCTGCAGCTCATCGAGGGCCTGTCCGCGGCGGCCACCACCGATCAGGCCAAGGGAGGGCGGCTGACCGAGCTGGCCGGGCGCACGACCGCGATGGTCGACGACACACTGGAGGAGATCCGCCGCGCCGTGAACACGCTGGGGCCGGCCGTCCTCGACGACGTGGGGCTGGCCGAAGCGGTGGAGCGCGCGTGCCTGGACCTCGCCGAGCGGCTGGAGATCGAGGTCGACTGCGACGTCCGGCTCCCCAACAAGGATCTGCCCGCTGCCATCGAGACGTCGTGCTACCGCGTGGTGCAGGAGGCCCTCACCAACATCACCCGCCACGCGCGACCGAGCCACGTCGCGGTCTCCGTCGTCATCGACAGCGGCGTGGCCACGGTACGGGTCAGCGACGATGGCCGCGGCTTCGATCCGGCCGCCGCCATCCGAGCGGGCCGGAGCCGGGGCCTGGTCGGAATGCGGGAGCGGGCCGAGCTGCTGGGCGGCGATCTCCAGATCGATAGCGCGCCAGGTGACGGCGCGACCGTCACCGCGGTGATCCCCCTGAGTTAGGGGGATCCACCTGAAAATGGACCAAGGGTATCCACGGGGTCGCGCTGGCCATGCGTGCTACAGTCGTCCGCGACCATGACCGACCCCGTCCGCGTAGTGCTGGCCGAAGACCACACCATCGTGCGCGAGGGACTGCGCGCTTTGCTCGACGGGAGGGACGACGTCGTCGTCGTTGCCGAGGCTGACAACGGTCACGATGGAGTTGCGGCCGCGAAGGAGCACCGCCCCGACGTGGTGGTGATGGACCTCAACATGCCGGGCCTCAACGGAGTCGATGCCACCAAGGCAATCCGTGAAGCGCTGCCCGACACCCACGTGTTGATCTTGTCGATGTACTCCACCGAGGAGCACGTACGGCCCGCAATTCGCTCGGGAGCCGAGGGCTACCTCCTCAAGGGCTCCGGCCTGTCGGACCTGGTCGCAGCGATCAAGGCCGTCGCGTCCGGCAACGCATTCTTCAGCCCGCAGGTGGCCAAGATCGTGCTCGACGACTCTCGCCGGGCCGCCCGGACCGGGGTCAACGAGCGAGCGGGTAGCGAGCTCACTCCGCGCGAGCGACAGGTGCTCAAGCTGGTGGCCGAAGGCCGCAGCAGCCCCGAAATCGCGCGCGACCTCGACCTCAGCGTCAAGACGGTCGAGGGGCACCGCGGCCGCATCATGGCCAAGCTCGACACCCGCAACGTGGCGGGTTTGGTCCGACACGCCATCCGTTTGGGCCTCGTCAGCGCCGATATGTAGACCCCCAAGGGGGAGACGAACAGGGGGATCCCCCTGCCCGGTCGGGGGAAGACCCCGCTGTCACCCCCGGGTGCGTACGGGTGCGACAGGCGGGGGACGCCCGCTACCGAAGCACGGGGTCATCGGTCATCGTTGAACCACAGTGCGGCGATTGACTTACGTGATTCCCCTCGTGTTGGCGCTGTCAGCCTGCTCCGATGCAGACAACGGCAGCGGCGACGACGGCAACAGCAACGATGATGGCACCTGCGAGGTGGACGACCCCCTGACGGTCGAGCCCCTCGATTCCAGCGACTGCATGCCCACCGTTACGGACTATGTGCCCGGCTCCGATGCCGATCCGTTCCCTGCCTGCGTGACCGACGACGGCGAGTACCACCTGGTGGACACCACGCCCAGCTCGATCGCCCGCGTGGAGGCATACGAGCAGGTGATGGACCTGCTGTCGTCGAGCGCCCCGACGGCCGACGACTTCACGGCTGCCCGCACCGTCTACGCGATGGACGAAGGTCTCGAGTCTCGCTTGGGCCGTCGCGAAGACCTCCACTACCCCCCCGTGCCCGAGGCCGACTACGACCCCGGCTTCGATCCCGACAAGCAGTGCTCGGCCGCGTCCAACGTGGACAAGCACCCCGACCGCTGTGCGGGACCGGCTCGTATCGCACCGATCATCAACGAGGCGTTCGCCGCGGGGCAGACCGGCGACGGCGAACCCCTCGTCCACGTGGCGCGCATC
>JAHZJA010001133.1 GCA_022601155.1 Deltaproteobacteria bacterium
CACGTCTGCCCCGCCCAATCCCGACCCGCCGCCCGTCGGCTTCGACCTCGGGATCATTCCCGACGCCCCGATGTTCTGCACCCAGGGCGACGGTGACGTGCTGTTCTCGTACATCTGGGTCGCCAACAGCAGCCAGAGCACGATCTCCAAGATCAACACCGACACGCTGACCGAGGAAGGCCGCTACATCACCCGGCCCGACCAGGCGGGCAGCCCGTCGCGAACCTCGGTGAGCCTGTCGGGCAACGTCGCGGTCGCCAACCGCAACGGCGGCATCGCGAAGTTCTACGCCAACCACGACGACTGCGACGACAGCAACGGCAACGGCATCGTCGACACGTCCAGTGGTGCGAACGACATCGTCACGTGGGGCAACGACGAGTGCCTCGCCTGGTACGTGCCGATGAACTACAGCTCGCAGCGCCCGGTTGCCTGGACCCAAGGCGAGTTCAACGAGGCCTCCTGCCAGACCGTCAACGAGAAGGTCTGGACCTCGGGCACCGACGGCACCACCATCGAGGTCTTGCTGCTCGACGGAGACACGGGTGTGGTCGAGGAGACCATCCCCATCCCCGGCGTCCAGCCGAGCTTCTTCGGCATCTACGGCGCGGCCGTCGACTCGGAGGGCAACTTCTGGGGTAGTCAGCTCGGCGGCGGCACCCTGGTCAACGTCGATATCGACACGCTCGCGGTCTCCACCTGGAACGCGCCTGCGGGTGGGTACGGTATGACGGTCGACCAAGACGGCTTCGTGTGGACCTGCGCATCTCAGGTGGGTCGCTTCGATCCCGTCACCGAGACGTGGCAGTCGGCGAGCACCAGCGGCTCGGGTGGATGCATGGCCGATGGCGGCAACCTGCTGTGGCAGGCAGGCAGCTCGCTGCGTGGGGTCAACCGCATGACCCTGGTGGTCGAGGAGACCATCCCCCTGCCCTCATATGTCCACGGCGTCAGCGTCGACCACGAGGGCTACGTCTGGGGCGTCTCGCAGGGCCAGAACGCCTATCGCGTCGATCCGGCCACGGGCAACATCGACACCGTCACCGGTCTGGTCAATCCCTACACGTACAGCGACATGACCGGCTTCGCCCTGAACAACGTGGGCGGAGGCGGTGGAGGCGCGGGTTGAGCCCGCGTCGCGAGCCGCAGCACTGATATCCTCCTCCCATGCGATGGCTTGCATGGGTGGGTGCTCTCGGCCTTGGGATCGTGAGCGGTTGGGCGTGTGGGAGTGCGGGTGCCGATTGCTCCATTGGCTCCCAGGCGTGCAGCTGCACCACCGGCGGCGCCTGTGATCCCAACCTGACCTGCGTCGACGGTACCTGCGTGATGATCGACTGCCCCGTGGGCAGCGAGGGCTGTACGTGTACTGGGGGCGGTGCCTGTGACCCCGGCCTGGCGTGCGAAAATGACATCTGCACCGCAGGGGGCGGGACTGAGGGCACCGACGACGGCGACACCGAGGCCATCCCCGATATCGGCGGCGGTGCCGACTCGACCGGTGGCTTCTGCAAACAGACCGGCTGTGCCGCGGTCGACATGCTGTTCGCGATCGACTCGTCGCTGTCGATGATGGAGGAGATCGATGCCCTGAGCGGCTCGCAGTCGTTCGCCTCGTTCGTGCAGGACCTCGAGGCGCTCAACTGCGGCGACATCGACTACCGCATCGGCCTCACCAACGACAACGACGGAGGCTTCATCGGGTTCGGAGCCAACGGCAACCCGTGGTTCGACTCGGGCGAGATGACGGCGGAGGAGATCTCGTCGGCATTCACCACCGCCGCGGGTAGCGTGTTGGGCAATGGCGGTACCGCCATCGGATGCGAGCACGTGCTCGCCACCGCGCTGTCGACTCTGGCGCTGGACACCAGCGGCTTCCTGCGTGACGACGCGCTGTTGGTGCTGGTGTTGATCACCGATGTGGACGACCACGGGTCGTACGATCAAGCCGGGTTCGGCGGACCCTGCGATGGGTTCTTGTGCACCGAGACGCCGCAGGAGGTCCAGACGATCTACGACCAACTGGTCACGCTCAAGGGCGGCGACGCGCAGGGCCTCGCCGCCATCGTCGTCGCGGGCGATCCCAACGTGACCGAGGGGCTCAACACCTGCATGCAACCGGCCAGCTGCTGCGGGGTGGGCGGACTCGAGTGCGGCCAGGCCCACCACGCCAATCGCCTCTACGAGTTCGCCGGGCTGCAGGCGGGCACCAATGGCTTCACGGGCAACATCTGCGAGGGCGCCAACCAGGTTCCCCTGCTGATCCAGGAGGCCCTCACCAACAACATCGATCTGGCCTGTCAGACGTACGAGCCCGAGGGCTGACAGCCGCCGCCAGGCCGCCCCCGACCAGTCGCCACACGAACCCGACCGCCGACGTCAGCCCAGTGCCCACCGAAACGAGTGAGGCCTTGGACTATCGATTGCTTCGGTCACGTTAACCCCCGTATGCCACCCTCACCGCTGCTGACGATCGTCGGACTGCGGAAGCTCGTGCTTTACGCTGCAACCGCGGCCGGGCTGATGCTGGGCCTGGTGGTGATGGGCTCGCTGTTCGAAGTGCGCGGTGCGCCGTGCGTGGCGGCCGCGATCACCACCGCATTCATGGTGCGCACGACCGTGGCGCTGACCATGCGGAACGCCGACCGCGTCTCCGTGCAGGCCGCGCGTGTGATGGGCTGGGCGGCCCTCATGGGTGTCCTCAACGCCCCGGCGTGCTTCCTGGCCGCAGGCATCGTCGACCATCCCTCCATCGAGCTCCTGCCGATGACGCTGATGGCCGGCGTCTTCGGCTTGCCGTGGGGGCTGTCCCTTGGGCTCTTGTTCGGGATGGTGCTGGCCCTGCTGGTGTTCGCCGTCGAGCACGCGCAACACCACGCCACGCCTACCGCGCTCGATCGCGGTGTGATGCTCGTTGGGGTGTGGCTGGCCGTGCTGTCGGTGGTTGTGCTGGCGATGCGGTGGGTCGCGGCCGAAGAGCCGATCGGCCGGCTCCTGTTCGGCGGCCACTCCTCGAGGAATATGCTCCCCGCCGCGGTCGTGCTCGCGGCATCCGCGGGCGTCCTGCTCATCGCGCTTGGGGCCTGGCGCCAGTTCGCCCGGCGCCGCTGGGTTCAGCGCGTTGCGAGCGGGCAGGTGCCCGGCTGGCAGCTGGTCGACGCCACCCCCGACGACATCGACGACGAGATGCTGCCGAGCCTCGATACGTGCCCCAGCGGCTTCGCACAGCTGTTGCTGCACCAGGAGGTGGCGGGGAACGGTGCGTATCGGCGCACGCAGACCGAGCGCCGCATCGCCCTGGTCCCTTCGTGGTGGTCCGACTCGCCGTGGTGACCGGCAGTGCGCCGGGCCGCGGCAGACGCTACGGTGATGGCATGCGGGCACTTGTCCAGCCCCTGGTCACGCTATCGGCGCTGCGTTCGATCGTGGTCGCAACGAGCACCGCGGCTGGCTTCCTGCTCGGCATGGCCACCTTGGGCGCGCTGCTGCCGTGGAGAGACCATCGCCTTTGGACGGCCTCGATCGTGACCGCAGTGATGGTCCGAGCCGCCGTTGTCATCGCCACCGCCAATCCGCACCTCAACGCGATCACAACCCGTCGTTGGATCGCCACGGCGACCTTCCTCGGCATGCTCAATGCTCCGGTCGTGTTCATCGCAGTGGTCATCGTCGACGGCAGCGCCGGCGAGTCTATCGGCGCGCTACCGATGTTGATCATCTTCGGAGCGCCGGTTGGCCTGGTGCTCGGGCTGCTGTTCGCCGTGGTCCTCAGTCCAGGGCTCCTCGCCCTCGGCCTCGCTCGGCGAGTGCCCACCCCGGCCACCCTCGATCGCGGTGCAGCGATCGTCGGAGGCTCGCTCGCCACCATCGCAGCTGCGACCGCCGGGCTCGGCTTTCGGACGTTCACCCGCATGAACGCCGCCAGCATCCCACTGAGCCTCGTCATCGCCGCCGTCGTGGGCGCAACCGGCCTCGTCCTCATGGGGCTCGCCTGGCGCCGATCTTCAGCACGCCGCCGCTTCATCGCCGCGGTCGCTCGACACGAGGCGCCCGGCTGGAGCCTGGTCGTCTCGCCGAGCCCGACCACCGCGCTCGAGCGGCTCCCGTGCCTCGATCGACCGCGAGACGAGTGCTGCCACGTGCTGTTTCAGCACGAGCGGCCCGGTGACGATGCTTACCGCCAAGTGGACTGCGAGTGGCCCGTGGCCTGGGTTCCGCCGAGCTGGGTGCCCTGATCGTCGGCGCGACGATCGTCTCGGAGCCCGCGCTGCGCTCGACTCGACCTCGCCTTCGATTCAGGGCTGATCGCGGGTCAGCGTCACGCCGTCGACCGTCATCGTCCAGATCCCATCGACCTCGTGGGGTGGCTCGGTGACGTCGAACGTGGTCTTGACGACCATCACCCCCACCACGAAATCGTCGCCGATCCAGCCCTGCAGGGGGCCGTTGATCTCGGTGCGGCTCTTGCCCTGTTGCTTGACGTAGTCGACGCGGCCCTCGGGCGCGATCGTCAGATCGACACCGCCGCCGCGCCAGTGCCCCGCGTAGTCCGCCTTGTCGGCGGGCAGGGGTTGCCCCGTGCACGCCGTCATCAGCAGGGCAGGCAGCAAAGCAGCTCGAACGATGCGCTTCATGGCGAACGCAAGCGTAGCAGCCCGGTAGCATTGCAGACCATGGCGATGGCCACCGACCGCTTCATCCTGGCCCTGCTCGCCGACGAGCGGGTAGACGACGAGGTGCTCGCCGAGCATTTCGAACTCGACGAGACGACACTGCCTTCACCGCTGGCCGAGGGTCAGCCGCACACGGCGGCGACACCTCCCCCTGCGCACGCGACGATTCCCGATGCGCTGCGCTCGATCCCCAACCTGTCGACCGCCGCCGAGGGGATCCTCGGTGGCTACAACCGCCGGGCCCGCTTGCGCCGCCAGAAGCAATTCGCCAAGCGTGCCCGCGGCTTCTCGGGCGTCACCCTGGTGACCGAAGGCGACTCGTGGTTTCAGTTTCCGACCACCCGCCAAGACGTCATCGACCACCTGTTCGAGCGCGACGACTTCAACCCGTACAGCCTGGGCTACGCCGGCGACTGGCTGTCGAACATCGTGCGGCACCACGAGTACTACAACGCCATCCACCACTATCGGCCCCAGGTGTTCTTGCTCAGCGGGGGCGGCAACGACATGTTGGGCAAGGGACGACTCAAGTGGCTGCTGCATCCGTTCGCGGCCGGCCGTGCGCCCGAGGACTACTTCGGCGCGTCGATGCAGCGCGCACTCGATGACCTCGAGCGCCTGTATCGGTTCGTGTTCGACGAGCTGACCCACAACTTCCCCGAGCTGCTGATCGTGGGGCACGGGTACGACTACGGCACCCCCGACAACGGGCGGTGGCTGGGCAAGCCCATGGCGACGATCGGGATCCACGACCCACAGCTACAGCGTGCGATCGTCCATGCGTTGATGGACCGCTTCAACGCGATGCGCATCCGCGTGGCCTCCGACTACGACCGCGTGGTCCATGTCGACATCCGCGGCCGGGTGGACGACTGGGGCGACGAGCTCCACCCCACGAGCAAGGGCTTTGCGGTGGTGGCCAGCGCGTTCGACCGCGCGATCCGGGCGAACCTGTAGCCGAGCCGCCACCACGGCACACGGTCTGGCCCTGCGTCAGCATGCGCGCGCCAGCATGGTTGGGGTGGCGGCGGTTTCATATTCCTCCCAATGTGGGCAGGCTGGACCTCCATGGGAACCGTCGTCCAGATCCTCTTGGGCATCGTCGGCGTCGGGCTCGTTGCCTTCGTCGCTGCCTTCGGTACGGGCTGGGTCCTTCGTCGCAGAGGCCAGCTCCCCTTCGACGCCGCCGCCCTCGCGGCCGACGGTGGGCAGTATGTCGTCAACGCCGACGGGCGGAAGATCGAGTACTTCGTGTACGGAAGTACCGCTCCACGAGCCCCCGTGGTCGTGAACATCCACGGCTCGGGTCCCGAGGCCGGCAGCGAGCGCGATCTATGGGCGCCGGTCTGCGACGAGCTCGGCGTCAGGGGGATTGCGGTGAGCCTGCCGGGCTACGGCTACACCGACATGAACCCAGGCCGCGTCGTGAAGAACTGGCCCCAGGAGGATCTCGAGCCGGTCCTCGACCAAGAGCGCGTTGGACAGTTCATGATCACCGGCCATTCGCAGGGCAACCCGCATGCGATGGCCGCCGCGCTGTGGTTCCCGCAGCGGTGTATCGGTCTCGGGCTCAACGCGCCGCTTCTTCCCTCGGATGTCACGAAGGAGGTCGGGGTGAAGGGAGCGTTGGGCATGGGGTCCTTGTTGCGGACCGAGCAGCTCCAGAGGCCGTACATGGCCTGGTACTTCGCCGTCTATCACTGGGGAGCCGTGACCTTTGCCCCCTGGCTACCCTTGATGGCGGTGCCCGCGACCCGGAAGGACGCCCGCCTGCGAGAGGTGTTTCGCCGCACGCTCGTGCGGGCGGTTGCGCGTGGCAGCCATGGCGGCGCGTGGGAGTCGACCGAAGACGTTTGCTACGAGTGGGAGCTCGATCCCCGCGAGATTCAGACCAAGAACGTCTGTGTCTGGCACGCCGCCGACGACAAGTCCTGTCCACCCGAGATCGGGAAGTGGCTCGCCGACATGTTTCGGGCCAACGACGGCGTGAGGGTCGACTATCGCGCCGACGACCTGGGCTTCGGTCACCTCACCTATTGCCGTGGGCAGTTCCTTCAGCCCGAGCACTCGATGATCAAGAGCCTGCTCGATGGCGTCGGCCACCCCGCGGCCGACGCGGCGTCCAGCGCGGTGTCCAGCGCCAACGACGACGGTCAGCAGACCCCACGGGAGCCGGGAACATGAAGCGGTCGAGGTGAAGGGGCACGACCCGGGCCCGCGTCACCGCCCGTCGCTCGACCGCGGTC
>JAHZJA010001134.1 GCA_022601155.1 Deltaproteobacteria bacterium
GCCTCCTGCATCTCAACCAGCTGCGCCAGCTGCTCGTTGCCGTCGTCGATGTCGAGCCACGTGCACAGCAACACCCGCTGCGCGACGTCGATGGTGTCGGATGAGACGCCGATACGCTCCCGGACGGCCTTGCACAGGGGCGAAAGCAGGACGTCGCGGGTCTGTGGGAAGTGGTGCACGACCCGACCGACGAAGTACAAGAACGCGTCGGGGCTGTGATAGTAGCGCGTGCCGTCGGCGTACAATCCCTCGGTCAGCACCCGTCGAACGTGCTCCAACGTCGGCGCCAACTCGTCGGCACGGCCCAGCTGATGGGCGAGGAACAGCACGTTGGCACAGACCACCGCGTCGACGATTCCGTCGCGCTCCCCCGTGGGATCGAAGTAGGTCTCGACCACGCCGTCTTCGCTGACGTTGGCGAGGATCCGATCGAGCGCCCGATTGGCGGCATCGCGAACCCGGACTCCACCACGCAGCAGCACGGACAAACCCAGTGCGGTGCAGTCCGCGTCGGCCGGCAGGCGCCCGTGCTCCTTGAAGAAGAAGAACACGTCCCCACCGCCCAGCTCGCGGACCAGCATGGACTGCACGTCGCGGACCAGCATGGAGTGCTCGCGCTGACCCAGCAGCAGGTCGGCCACCACCATCGCGGTGAACGACTCCGAGTACTCGATGCGTCCGCCTCGCAGGTTGCGTTGCGACCCCGTGGTGCACGGGAAGTGATTCTTGCCTTGGCGCCAGGCCAAGTGCATCAGTGACTTGGCCTGATCGAAGTCGACCTCGACGTCTCGGAGCTGGTCCGAAACATCATCCGACTCGACAACGCCCAGTGGACGCGTGGATTGAATCCGCGTGGTCATGGATAAACCCGTCGTGGCGGGAGTCGGAGCGACCAAGGGTTCGGGGGCCCTATTGGGCGGGTTCCCGGACTCACTTGGGTCGCCGTACTCGACCCTCACGCCGTGCGACTAGCGCGGCAAAAGCCCAAAGCGACTGGTGCGTGATTTTCGTGAAATCGGCAGTATGCGACTGTTCATCTGTTCCCCGTCCCCTTGGTCGTCTACGGGTGACTGCCTGCTCTCAAACCCGTCTTCCGGGGTCCCCCTGAGAGTGAAGGCAAATGTAGGCGACCGGTGAGAGCAAGGTACTTGTTACTCCTACCTTGCGCCACTAGGGATTATGTGGGGGATCCTTGGATAGGGAAATCGCGCGTACGGCCCTAATTCGGGCCATATCGGCGTTTGGCGCAGATCCGGAAACACCGTTTTCATTGGCCGAAATCGGGCTTGAAAGTCATAAGGGCCACGCCTTTTTCACTGTGTCCCTGGGCTCAATTAAGGCCCAGTTCGGGCCGTTTGCGTGAAGGCTCACGTAGGATTTTTGGATCTTCCACCCCACATCACCCGCGATGTGTTCGAGGCCTGCGCAGAGGGCGCTGTTCGATCCAGATTCGGCACCGCGCCGTACCCGGGCCACGCCATGAAGCCCCGCATCCTGTACCCGGTCACTTTCGCACTCGGTCTCGCCGCGCTGTCCCCCGCGTGCGGCGAATCCCCTGCGCCCGAGGGCGAGCCCGCAGGCCCGTCGTCAACACCAGCCGTGTCGGTCGATGCCGACGCCGGCCCTGCCGCTGCGCTCGCCTACGTGCCGGACGACTCCGTCACCGGTCGCAAGATCGCCGCCGCGCAGCAGCAGCTACGCGATGGGCCGCGGCGGATCGACGCCCACCTGTCGTTGGCCACCGTGTTGATGCGACGCCAACGCGAGACCTCCAATGCGGTGTTGATGCGCTACGCCGAGGACGTGCTGGCTTCGGCTCGCGCGCTGGCCCCCGCCGATCCACAGGTGAAGCTGATGCACGCGATGACGCTGCAAGACGGCCACCGGTTCGAGCAGGCGGCCGAACGCGCACGCGAAGTGCTGGCCGCCGACCCCGACGACACCACCGCGCACTTGGTCCTCGCCGATGCCCAGCTCGAGCTGGGCGACTACGAGGGCGCGATGGACTCGGTGCAGGCGGCGATGGATCGTCGACCCGACCTCCGAAGCTACAACCGCGCCGCTCACCTGCGCTGGCTGGTGGGCGACTTCGACAGCGCGCTGGCGATCATGGAGCTGGCCCTCGACGCGGGCAGCAGCCGGGACCCGGAGGCCAGCGCGTGGTGCTACGCCGACCTGGGCACGATGTTCCTCCATCGAGGCGATCCGGCTCGGGCCATGGCATCCGCCGACCGAGCTCTCGCGTTGGTGCCCGGCTACGTGCCTGGGATGGCAGTCAAGGCACGCGCCCTGGCTCGCCAGCAGCGTGCTCCCGAAGCGATCGCGCTGCTGTCGGAGGTGGTCGAGCGCCGAGCCGCCGTGGAGGACCTGCTGACCCTGGCCAGCTGGCACGAGCAACACGGCGAGGCCGAGGCCGCAGCCCAGCGCCGCCAGCAGGCAGACCTGCTCGCCGACGACGACCCCCGTCCCATGGCGCTGGATCTGGCGCGCCGAGGCGTGCAGACCAAGCGTGCGGTCAAGCTGGCCGAGACTGCCCTCGCGCGGCGGGCCAACATCGCCGCCCACGATGCGATGGCGATGGCGTTGGCCCGCGACGGCCAGCACGAGCGAGCGCGGGCCTCGATGAACGAGGCTCAGGCCATGGGCACGGCCGACGCCAACCTCCACCTCCACGCCGCGATGGTCCACGCGCTGGCCGGCGACCCGGTGCAGGCTCGCGCCGCCCTGGCCATCGCCGATGGCATCGACGCTGGTGCCGATCTCCTGCTCCGCGCCGAGCTCGAGCAGCGACTGGGGGCAGCCTGATGTCACCCCGTTCCGCCTTCGCACTCGCCCTGGGGCTCGCCGCATGGCCCGTCGGTTGTCACGACGGCACGCCGTCCGAAGACCCGAGACCCGCAGCCGCCGACGCGACCCCGGCCGACCCCCCTGCCCCCGCGACCGCGCCGGACGTGGACCCCCGTGATCAATACGCGCTCGCGCAGGCGATCATGCACGCCAAGTCCGTGCGCGAGGACCTCGAAGGAACCCTGGCGCGCACCCGGGCCGATTGGATCGGACGTCGGTACCGCTGGGAGATGGCCTTCCTCCCCGCACTGTGCCCCCAAGCGGGACACTGTGTGGCGCTGCCGTTCGACCACCACCGCAATCCCGACCAACGGATCCGGCAAGGTTGGCTGCCTCGCTTGTCGCTCGATGCCGAGCAGCGCGAAGCCATGCGGACCGCCTGTAGCGGCCGTTCCCGCTGCGTCATCGATGTCTCGGCGGCCCTCGACCAGCTCGAGCTGTCGACCGAACAACCGACCTCCATGACCCTCACCGGGGTGGAAGTCCACGGAGTCCGCGACGCGGGGCCCGACGAATCATGGGTCTTGGGGCCACGACGCCCCGCTTCCCGCACCGGCTGAAGGCGATCTCGGACGCATGGCAGCGCAGGCACCTGTGTAGGGCCGCCTGCGCCCTTCGGAAAACGGCGTGTGCCGTGGTGTACAGTGCGTGCACTAGACGCCATGGAGAGACTACGCCGCGTCGCCAGCCTGTGGAGCTGGCTCCCCGCCTTCAGGGCGGTGGCCGAGACCCAGCATCTGCCCACGGCCTCGTCGCAGTTGTTCGTCAGCGCATCGGCGCTCTCGCGAACGATCCGCCTGCTCGAGGACGACCTCGGGCGGCGCTTGTTCCTTCGCAACGGCCGTCGCATCGAGCTCAACGAGGCCGGCCAGCGGTTCCTGGTCGCGGTCCGCAACGCGATGCGCATGGTCCATGAGGGCCTGCTCGCCATCGAGGGCACCGAGCTCTCGGGGCCCGTCTACGTCTCCACGGCGGGGCTGATGACAACGGCCTACCTGCTGCCCGGGCTACAGCTGCTGCGACGCGACCATCCCGATCTCGTGCCCCATGTGCTCGACCAGGGGATGCGTGATGTCGGCGGCTTGCTGCTCCGCGGCGAGATCGACGTAGCGCTGGTCTCCCAGCCCATCGTGCACGCGCAGATCAACAAGCTGCACCTCGGCACGGCGCCCAACGGGATTTACTGCGGACACGACCACCCCTTGCACGGCCAGACCGATCTTACCCGCGAGCAAGTGCTCGAGCACGCCTTCGTGGCGCTGTCTCCTGACGAGCGCGGCCTCACGCTCGAGAGCTGGCCGGCCACCGTCGATCGACGCATCGGCATGTACGTCTCCCAGCTGTGGAACGGGGTGGAGGTCTGCGCGAGTGGTCAGCTGCTGACCGTGCTGCCCGACGTCGTCGGCAAGTCGGTCCTGTATCGCGAGCGCCTGCACCGGCTCCCGATCGAGCTGGTACCGCCGACCGATCTGTTTGCGCTCCACCGCGCCACGATCGCCCAAGGCGGCCGCGCCGAGGCCGTCACCCGGGCTGTCCAGCACGTGCTGGCCCGCGAGTGAGCCGCTGTTCCTCGAGCATCTCGATGTGGAGCGTGAAGGCTCCCGCTTCGTCGAGCCCGAAGCCGTCCACCACGATGCTGATCTCCTCGCCCAACATCAAGGGTATGAGCAGCTCCGACTGGAGCCCCGGGGCCGTGTCGTCATTGCAGGCGATTTCGTGGAGTGAGCACTGGCCCGAGCGCGCGTGCAACACCGTGTCGAAGCTCGAGCCGAAGGTATCGATCCGATAAAACCCGGCCGCAGGTGCCACGAAGCGGAACACCACGTCGCGGCCCTGGACAGCCGCGCACGAGGGCGGCAGCTTGTCCTGAGCCCCAGTGGTGTCGCCCACGGTGGTCGAGGGCAGCGGCGCCACCAGGTCGGCGGAGGTACACGGGCCGAGGACCGCGTCGATGTCGAGCGCATAGGCGCCGGCCTGGGTCGCGTCGAAGCCATCGACCATCACCACCACCGGATCGCCCTGCTGCATGTACAGGCTCACCCGCGACTGGGCAATGGCCAGCGACACGTCGTCATTGCAGCCGATGACCGCAGCGCTACAGTCGGCGCCACCGAACAGGTACACCACCGTGTCCAGTGGGGCCGAGCCCAGGGTGTCGAAGGCAAAGAAGCCATCGACCGGCGCGGTAAACAGGTGCCCCACGTCGGGGGCTCCCTGCCCCGGGGAGCACGGTGGATCCCAGTCGTCGGCCGCCAGCGACGTGTCTCCGAGCACGGTCACCAGCGCGCCACCGAGGTCTTGGTCCACGCACACCGGATCGCCGCCCGTGTCTCCGCTGCTGCTGTCGTCACTCGACGACCCAGAGTCGCCACTGGCCTCGGTGGTGGACGCCGAGGCATCCCCCGACGAGCTCGACCCCGTCCCGCTCGACCCGGTGCTCGACGTCATCGTCGAGGTGCCCGGCTCGGGCCCCGTCGTGTCGCGTCCCGTCGCCCCCGTGCTCGCGGTGGTCCCCGCCCCGCCGCTGCTCGTACCGTCGAGCCCGGCCGTCGATCCCGAGCTGGCCACCGCCGACCCCGTCGAGTCGCTGGTCCGCCCGCCGTCCGCGGTGGAGTCGTCATCGGTGCACGCGGGGCACAGCCCCAGCATCCACGCCCGCCACCTCGTCCCTCGCAC
>JAHZJA010001135.1 GCA_022601155.1 Deltaproteobacteria bacterium
GGCACTTCGCCACGACCGCCCACTCGAAGTCATCGCTTGGCCAGCGCGTCGAGTGACGAACTGACGATCTCGTTCACCACTTCCGCCGAGCCTTCCTCAGCGGGTGACAACGGCAGCCGAATCACCGCAAGCCGCATCGCGGCGAGCCTGCGTGCGATCGCGAGATGATCGTCGGCCGGCACGTTGAGGAATCCAAGTGAATCGTCGATCTGCGTCAGCGCGAATGCTTGAATGTTGGCACCCATCCAGCTCAGCGCGGTCACGATGCCTCGTGCAATCCGGGAATGTGTGACGACGGCCGTCCTCAACTCGATGCTGGAGACCATCCTCCGCTGCGTCGAATCTGGACCCACACCGTCGGTCAGCACCAGTAGTCCGTTGACGTCTTGCTCGGCCGCCTCCTGAAGGAAAGTGACGTATTGCGCCCACTCCTCTTTCGTAGGCGCGATCCGTCCGTGTACCAGCAGGATCAGCTTGCCGTGCCGTTCAAAAAGGATGCTCTTGTCGTCCCTCACGTCGGTGCGCTCACTCTACAGCATATCCCGGGCTGAATCCCTACCGGGCCCAGGAGGCCGAAACCGGGCCCGGAGGCCCGTAGTAACCGTCCCGTTTCAGGTCACCGACTCGGTTTGTCGAGAAAGGCATCCACGTCGCGACGCAGCGCCCGCCCCGAGGGGGGATCGGCATGGGCAAGCCGAAACACCATGCCCTCCGCGTGCCCATCCGACAGCTCGAACACACCGCCGAGCCGACGCCGGAGCGTCGACAGCTCGTCGACTTGATGCCGGCTCAACCCTTCGGCACCTCCATGGATCAGACGGGCAAAGAGGTACAGCAGCGCGGTCATCGGCTGGAAAGCCAGGCCGTGCGAAGCAGCTGTCAACCAGGTGCGTTGCGTTGCCCGACCGGCCTCGAAGTAATGGGTCGGGTCGGTGCCCTCGAACGTCACCAAGCCCACCGCACACGCCCCCGCGATCGCCTTGCGCGTGGGTCGCCCGAGACCATCACCCGTGCCCAGCCGGCCGGCCAATTGCATCAGCGGCCACGACGAGATCAGCTGCATTCCAGCGAGATCGGTCGGCGTCAGCTCCAACGTCGCGACATCCAGACCATCGCGGGTGCGCTCGGCCTCCTGCGTCGTCCAGCGGATCTCGCTCATCATCTCGCGATGCATCGTCTCCGAGACCAAGCGAAGTCGTTCGCCTCGCCCCAGCACGGCCGCGATCTCTTCGAGCTGTGCATCGTCGGTCACCAGCTGCAGCCGTGCCCCGCGCTCCTCGGCCGCCGCAGCCAGCGCCAGTGCCACCGCCGGGTCGAGCGGCTTCCGGACGCCGACCTTGCGATTGGTGGTGCGCCCGTCGACATGGGCCAGCAGCGCGCTGGCCTCGATACCTGGATCGCGACGCACGTCGAGCGAGCACACCAGCGCAGGCTCCTGGCCGTGGGGAAACGGGTGGACGTCGACGGCCAGCCCCATGCCCGCCGCGGCCAGCACCATGTTCTCCACCACCGCACCAAACGACAGGTACGACGCCAGGTTTCCGAAGTCGAGCATCGATCGCGAGTGCTCTACCTGGTGGAAGCAGTCGATGCGGCCCTCGTGCAGTGCGAAGCGCCAGGGCTGACAGTTGCCGCCCGAGGGCGCGAGGATTCCATGGGCCACCATGTCCCGAAGCTGCTGGTGGGTGGGACTGTCGCCGTCTGCCCGCACGATGGGCGGCGCACCGACGCGACCCGTGGGCGCCTGCGCCACCTCGAACGGCGCAACATGGCGCTCGCGACCAGGGGTGTCGTCTCCGATGATCTCGGGCAGGTCCACGTAGAAGCGACCCGAGGTCCGTAGCTCACCCAGGGCAATGCGCCGCGCCGTGTCGGTGACGACCGCCCCTCCCAACGCCACGGCGGAAGCCAGCTGGGGCCACGAAGCCAGGGTCGACTCGACATCGAGCATCGACACCGCCATGCGCTCGGACACCGTCTGCGGGCCTATCATCCGCAGCACGGTGGGGACCTTCTCGTAGGTGGTCATGCCATCGAGCTGCTCCGCCCGAATGTCACCCACCAGGCCGTGCAGCGATGGTCGCTCCGGCTCGAGATCGAAGCGCTCGATGTCCAGCATGCCGCGGTCGCTGGTCTCCATCAGCACGGGGATTCCGAACGCCCGGGCGCGCTCGCGAACGAGCAGCTTGACGCCCAGATCGTCGCACTCCTCGGCCACCAGATCGAGCGGCCGCGGCTCGGCCAGGAACCGGTCGAGGTTGTCGGCGGTCACCCCCTCCTCGAAGATCGAGATGTCGAGGAACGGATCGAGCTCGAACATCATCCGTGCCGTGAGCCAGACCTTCGGCACGCCGAGGTCGTGGACTCCCGCGCGCAGGCGGTTGAGGTTGGACAGCGAGAGTCTGTCGAAGTCTGCGATGCGGAACGAGCCGCCCACCCCCTCCATCGCGAGCGTCATCGCGGTGGCCTGTCCCACCGAGAGCCCCACGACCCCAATGGACAGCCCTCGCAGGGTCTCTTGCTCGGCGTGGGTGATCTTGTGGCGATTGCGGTTGGTTCGGAGCTCGCGAAACTGCGACGGCGGCAGCAGATGCACCAACGCGCCGCTCCACGGGTACAGCACCCACACGCCATACTGCTCCGCCGGGGTCTCGCCCAGCAGCGCCAGGGCGGCCTGCTCGAGCGGCTCCCCCTTGGTGCCGGGGCGACGCGCCTCGGCCAGGTCGCGCAGCTGGTCCATCAGCTCGTCGTGAACCGATCGAACCCGGCCTGCGTCCAGCAGTGCGGTCAGTGCTTCGGCGTCGGCGGCTCGCGCCAGGTCGAAGACCCGAGGCCTCCAGGCCGTGAGCTGCTCCCCCGTTGGCGCGAAATCAGCGAGACGGTCCCCAATGGTGGACATGCGAC
>JAHZJA010000094.1 GCA_022601155.1 Deltaproteobacteria bacterium
CGTGCAGGCGTGGGTATGCATGGCGCGCTGCCTGGCGGCCGACGCACGCGATGAACAAGCACTCGACCTCGCCGAGCGAGCATGGCAGACCGGCACGACCGCCGAGCTCGACGGCCCGGAGATGGCCTACGCTGCGATGACCCTCGCCGAGCTCCGCACGCGCCGCGGTGACGCAACGACGGTCGACCCCCTGCTCGCTCGTGTGCGACAGGAGATCGCCCGTAGCCGCCGCGCGATGCCACAGCTCGTCCGGCGTGCCGATGCTCTCGACCGAGCTCAGTAGCAACTCGGAGTGAGGCCCTGCGCGGCCAGCTCTCGCCGCAGGGCGTTGAGGCCACGGTAGACCATGTTGTCGACCTTCTTGCGGCGCCACCCCAAGGTCTGCGCGATCTCGGAGATTCCGTGGCCGCTGAGATACAGCGACAGCACCTGCCGCCGCTCGGGAGGAAGCCGCGCGAGTTCCTGCTCGATCGCGTACCGAACCCGTCGGTCGAGCAGAGCCCGGTCGGCGCCCGGGACTGCCTGCGGGCGCGGAACACAGACCTGGTTGCGCTCCATCTGACCGGCGCGACGACGAGTGCAACGGATGTGGTCGATCACGACGTGCCGCGCCGATGTAGCGACGTAGCTACGGCTCAGCACAGTGCCGGCGCGCCGAGCTCTGGCCAATACACGGACGACCGCGGCTTGCCGAAGGTCTTCGGTGACGTGACGGTTACGGGAGGACTCGAACCGGTGCATGGCACGACGGGCCCACTGGTCGAGCTGGGGGAGAGTTTTGGAGGCTTGGGGGCTCACGCCGACAAAGTGGAGACGCGCACGCTTTGGATCACGAAGTACACGATTTTCGTTACTACGGGCCGATTGGAGGACTCACGGAGCCTGGCGCGGAGGATTGGCCCACGAGCTTGGCGAGGCCATCGTGTAGCAGACGGTGCGACAAGCAGATGCTGCCGCCACCGCGTTTTTGTTGCGAGACCTGGCGGTTGAGGTCGGCCACACAGACCCAGTCCGAGCCCTCTCCCACTGCCCACTTGGCGTGGTCCTTGGTGTAGGCCCAGCCGATGTCGACACCAAGAGGGTTCAGATCGACATGCAAGACGTCGTCGACGTGGTCGGACCCGCCCCGGTCTTCGGTGTCGGGGACTGTGCCACGACGCCACGTCTCCACACCCAAGTCGTCGGCCAGCGCGGGACCTACCAGGTCGATCCAAAAGTCCTTCCCCCAGTGTCGGCTCTTCGCGATGCTCTCGAACGGGTGACCGCCGCGCGACTCGAACGTCACGGTACTGGGCGCGTCGAGGGGTGCCGCCAGGTCTCCACGGGCCAACGCGTGCAGAGCAGTATCGCGCGCCAGGCCCGGTGGAATGTGGCAGCCGTAGACCTGGGGCTGCTGCTGCGCCCGCATCTGGGCCGAGATGCGCTGGACCGTCGCGACGTCGGGCAAGGTGATGCACAGATAGGTCTGCGCATAGATCCGCTCGTCATGCGGAAACGCAGCCGAACGCGGTAGCGGCCAGCGCGGCGTCGAGTGCAGCAGCCACAGCGCGCTGTCGGTCGCCAGGTCGAAGGCGATGACGCCCTTGGCATGACCGCGGTCTTCGTTGTTGCTGGCGGCCCCGGGAATCTCGTCGTTGTACAGCACCCATCCTCGGCCATCGGGGATGTCCTCCCCCACCGAGAACACCTGTTCGAGCGTGCGGTGCAACGCGCCGCTGGAGTCATCGAGAGCGTGGGGCGACAGGGCCAGCGGCGCGGACGCGTTGCTGTCGAAGTACAGGTACTCGAAGCCCGTGGTCAGCGAGCCTCGTGCCGAGGATCCGCCGCGCGGCCGACGATCGGGAAGCTTGTAAACGAACAGCCAGTCGACAGCAGCGCCGTCGTGATCATCGAGAGCAGTGAGCATGGGACGACACCTGGTGACCGAGGCGACTCGCAGGACGCAGTCGGCTCTTCACCCGTAGGAGTGCTGCTCGGGGCTCGATCCATTCACTCGCCCCACACGATTGGCTCGCTCGAACGCCCGGAGGCCGCGCCAGTGGAGTCGACGTCACAGACGTAGCGCGAGATCGCGCAGGCGATCGCGCTGCGCATTGATCACCGCCGCGATGTTGTCGGGGGAGGGAAGCAGACTCGACGCGTTGAACCACACCACGAACGTCACATCGTGCTGTGGGAAGTAGTACGCGAATGTCCGGTAGCCAAACTCGTGACCGCCGTGGCCGATGCCCCGCCGCGTGCCCTCTCCCCACGCCTCGACCCCGAGTCCGTACAAGGGGAAGTCGTCTTCTCCGGTCTCCACCGACGGCATCATCGCCGCGAGTGAGCCTTCGCCGAGAAGATCACGCCGCGCGAACAGGTGGTCGTAGAACACCAGCAGATCGTGAGCCGTGGACACCATGCCTCCATCGGGCCCCACGCAGAGGTTGGCGTACGAGTCGGTGGAATCCACCATGGTCCGGTCGCCCATGAGGTCGAAGTAGCCATGGGCCACGCCGTCGAAGTCGAACCCGTCCACGCGGTAGCTCGTCTGCTCCATGCTCAGCCGCTCGAACAGCTCCGTGCGCATCACCTCCTCGTGGAGTCGACCGGTGACCGCTTCGATGATCCACCCCAGCAAGACGTAGTTGGTGTTGGAGTAGCCCCAACCCGAGCCAGGCGAGAACTCGGCATCGTTGGACTGAGCGTTGGCGAAGCACTCGTCGACGGTCCAGGTGCGTCGTGGCCGATTGAACAGCTCGAGCACGATGGCGACGTCGAGGAAGTTGTAGACACCGCTGGTATGGTCGAGCAGCTGACGCACGGAGATCTGGTCGGCATGGGGGAGCTGTCCGGCCTGCTCGGGCAGGTACCGGGTCAGCGACGCATCCAGGTCGATGAGACCCCGCTCGGCGAGCAACAGCACCGTGGTCGCGACGAAGGTCTTGGTCACGCTGGCGATGCGCGTGCGATGACAGGGCTGCATCGGGGTCCCACGACCGAGATCGGCCAACCCGGCGGATCCCAGCCACACGCCATCCCGGTCGCGAATGGCCATGGTCACCCCAGGCAGCCCCGCATCGACGGCCGATTCCAGCGCGGGCTGGAGCACGTCGGCGAGCGGGTGCTCGGCGCCGGACTCGGCCGGAAGTGTCGACGCCGAGCACCATGCGGGCTCACCCTCCGCCTCGGGCGCGGGGTCGCACGCCCCCCCGGCCGAGACCAGGGCGAACAACAGGGACAGGGCTAGCGTCGATGGGGTTGGGTGGTCCATGTGCCGATCTCCATTGCGAGTCCGAGACTGAAGGTGGCCAGGCCCATCGCGGGTAGACCGTTGCCCGTCATGAAGGGCGTCCATGCGTACTGGCGATAGCGGGCGAACAGGCGCAGCGGTACCCGGGTGACTCGACCCAGGTCGAAGCCGAGGGCGAGCCCCAGCCCCAACCGCGCTGCGGCCCGAGCCGGGGCCCGACTGGCAACGAGCCGAGCACCATCTCGAGAGCGATACGTCGTACCGGGAATGGACGACAGCTGCCCGCCCACCACGAGGTCGATGTCGCCATACAAGCCGAAGCGAGCGGTCAGCCGCTGGCCCAAGGTCGCGTCGACGAAGCCAGCCCGGGCAAACCCTCGTTGGACGAAACCGCCGACGGCCAGGCCGAGGTGGAGCCCGTACCGTCGTCGGGCCACCACACCGATCTCGGTTCCGATGGAGCCGGTCGCGTTGACGGGGGCGGGCTTGAAGCCGAGGGCCTGGATC
>JAHZJA010001136.1 GCA_022601155.1 Deltaproteobacteria bacterium
ACCAGCCTGTTCAACCGCGGGGACGAGCTGTACGAGGACACCACCGGTTTCGCCGCGGGCGTCCGGCTCGTGCTCGAGGCGGTCCTGCAGTCGCCGCACTTCCTGTACCGCGTAGAGACCAGCAGCGAGATCATCGACGATGTCATCCCGCTGTCTTCGTGGGAGGCGGCTTCGCGCCTGTCGTACTTCCTGTGGAACAGCATGCCCGACGCCGAGCTGCTGGCCGCCGCGGAGGCGGGAGAGCTGGCCGACACCGAGGGTGTCGAGGCCCAGGTCCGGCGCATGCTCGAAAACGGCAAGGCCGAGACCGTGGTCGAGCGATTCCACCAGCAGCTGCTGCATGTGGAGAAGTTCGCGCTCGCCGACCCCTCGCCGGTCTTCTATCCCGATGTCCCCGAGGATCTCGGAGCCCTGGCCCTCGAGGAGCACGATCAATTCGTGCGCCACACCGTCTTCGACAAGGACGGCTCATGGCGTGACCTGCTGACCTCCACCGAGACCTACGTCAACGACGACCTCGCGCGCCTGTACGGCTTGTCGGGCCAGTTCGGCGAGGAGTTCTCGCCGGTCGAGCTCGACCCCACCGAGCGCGCCGGGCTGTTCACCCAGATCGGGTTCCTCGTGGCCAACGCCACCTCGGCTCAGCCCGACCCGATCCACCGTGGCGCGTTCTTGGCCAAGCACATCGTGTGTCACACGATCGCGGCGCCGCCCGACGACATCACGCCCGTGCCCGCCCCCGAGCCCGACCAGACCAACCGCGAGGCGGTCGTGGCCCACACGGAGATGCCCGGATCGGAGTGTCTGGGCTGCCACAAGCCGCTCATCAACCCGTTCGGGTTCGCATTCGAGCACTACGACGCCGCGGGCTCGTTCCGCGACGTCGATGCCGGTCAGTCGGTGGACTCCTCGTCCACGGTAATCCTGGGCTCCGAGGCCGTCGAAGTGGCGGGAGCCATCGAGCTGGCCACCGCGATGGCCGAGTCCGAGGTGGTGCACCAATGCTACCTGGAACACTGGATGCAGTTCGCGATGGGGCGCCCCTCTGACGAGGCGGACGAGCCGCTCACCGAGCGCTTGGCCATCAGCTCACTCGAAGATGCAGGCGTCAAGGACCTGCTGGTCGAGCTGGCCACCTCCCGCCCGTTCCTCACCCGTGCCGCCGAGGAGATGCAGTGATGAAGATGCGTCGTCGAATGGTCCTCAAGGGGCTGGGTGGCCTCAGCCTCGGTCTTCCCGTACTCGAGGGGCTGCGCTCGGCCCCCACCGCGCACGCCGGCAGCGATGCCGTGCCCGCGTTCGCGATCTTCCTGCGGCAGGCCAACGGCTGTGCCTCCGCCCAGGACACCGTCGTGGGCAACGAGCCCGAGCGGTTTTGGCCGACACAGCAGGGCGCGCTGACGCCCGAGACGCTGTCGGGTCGTGCCCTCGAAGAACTGGTCGAACATCACACCAGCGTGCTGGCCGTGGGGGTCAACGCGGCCGGCTTCGACTACGGAGACGGCCATGCCCGCGGCGTGATGCAGGGCCTGACCGCGCGCGGGCCGGTCGTGGCCGCGCAAGGGGGTAGCTCGGAGGCCAACGGTGAGTCACTCGACCATCGGATCGGGGCCGAGCTCAACCCCGACGGCCGGGAGTCGCTGTTTTTGTACGCCGGTCAGAACAGCGGATGGCTGGGCGGGGCGTGTCAGTCGTATCGCGGCCCTGGAAACCGCCGTGCGCCCCTGCACAACCCGTTCAACGCCTACCAGACGATCATGGGCGTCGACGGAGAGCTGCTCAGCGAGCTGCTGGTGGAGCGCCGCCGCAGCGTCAACGACATGGTGCGTGACCAAATGAGCTCGCTGATGTCCAGCAGTCAGCTGTCGAGCGCCGATGTCGAGCGTCTCGAGCTGCACCGAGCCGCCATCCGCGACCTCGAGGACACGCTGTCGTGCAACCTCACCGCGGACGAAGAGGCCGCCTTGCAGGGCGGCGCAGCCGGATACGAGAGCGACGATAGCGACATCCTGCTCGCTGCCGTCCGTGCACACATGGACGTTGCCGCGCTCGCGGTGGCGTGCGGCTATACGCGGTCGGTTTCCATCCAGGTTGGCAACGGCAACGACTCCTCCACGCGCTATCGCAACCTCGAGACGGGCGAGTTGATGGAGGACAACTATCACTTCATCTCGCATCGTCGGGCATCCCACGACAGCTCGGGTACGGTGATTGCCAACTCGGACATCTTGCACCATCAGGTCGACCGCAACTTCGGCCGTACGTTCAAGTACTTGCTCGACAAGCTCGCCGCGTACCCCGTGCCCACCGGCTCGCTCCTCGATGCAGGAGTCTCCGTGTGGCACAACGACTCGGGCCAGGGGCCCAGCCACACCTCGAACAACGTGCCGTACATCCTGGCGGGCTCCGCCGGAGGCTACTTCCGCCAGGGCGCCTACGTCCGCGCGGACTCGGCCAACACCCACTGCCGACTGCTCAACATGATCGGCACGGCGGCCGGTTTGCGCAGCGAGTCGGGCGGCGACCTCGACGACTTTGGCGACCCCTCGCTGGAGAAGGACCCGATCCCCGAACTGCTGGGTTGAGCTTCACCCGCGCAATCACGGCCCGGTCCGCTTCGTGCGACCGGGCCGTTTTGCGTTTCGCGAAATCGCATACTGACAGTGCGTGTCAGGACGGGGCGCGACGTCGCCCGCCAAACGCCGGTTGTCAGCCGACAACAGCCTGTTCGTGACCAATGATCGTATCGGGAGATCATTGATTGTCTTGACCTGCACAAGTGCTCAGGCTACGTTGAATATGTCGCTGGCGTGTCGCTCGTCGTAGTTGGGCGCAGTGCAGGGCCGTGGTTATCGCCCCCGTCGCATTGGCAGCCCCTTCCGACCCACGCCGCAGGTTTTCCGCGCATCCGTTCGATCCAGGTTGGATCCGGTGAGCGGTGGGTCATGGGTATGTCCGAACAACGCGTCCGTTTGCATCCACGTATCTCTGCCAACAAGCTCGGGGAATACCTCGTGTCGCCGCCACTGCGCCGTCAGTGCATCATCGAGCGACAGAAGTATCCATGTGCGTTCATCGGCTCGTACTACGAGACGGCGCGGGCGGCGATCATCGACTTCATCGTCGGCCACATCGACAGGGCGACATTATTACGCCGGGCAGAACAGGCGGTTGCTGCTGATCATGAATCTACATATGCAATGCACAGAGCACATGGCTGCGCCGACGCGATACTGCGCTTCGTCGATCTCGAGCCTCGCCTCGACTTGTTGGGCCTGACCCCCATTCATCTGCAGGCCCACGACAAGCTCGACGTGGAGGGCGTCGACGTCAGCGTCTACCCCGATATCGTGCTCGTGGGTCGTGATGCCAAGAACCGGGACCAAGTCGGCGCCATCAAGCTGCACTTTCCCAAGAAGCACCCACACACCGAGGCCTCCGCCCAGTACGTCGCCACGTTGTTGCGCATGCACGCGATGATGGCGATGTCCGAGCGCGGTCGCGTGATCGAGGATGCCTGCATCGTCGTGGACGTGTTCGCCGGCCGGATCCTCACCGCCCCCCGCGGATATCGTCGCCGCTGGCGCGACATCGGGGCCGCCTGCCTGGAGATCCGGCAGGCCTGGCCCTCGGTCTAGCCGCGTCGAGTCTCCACTCTCCGCCACCGTCCCCCGGCCCTCGCCGCGGGCGCGCCCATCATGCCGCCCGCTGGAGCGGAGCGTGCCGGGCCCTCAGTCTAGCCGAGCCGAGTCTTCACTCTCCGCCACCTTCTCCCGG
>JAHZJA010001137.1 GCA_022601155.1 Deltaproteobacteria bacterium
CCGCCGTCGTCACCATCGCCGCCGCTCCGGCCAATCGAACCAAGACGACCCCGTGCCACGGCGCGGGGCGACGAATAACCGGAGGAGCAGGGGCGATGCGACGAATCAGTGGTGTGATGGCCTTGGCCTTGGCCATGGCGTGCTCGGAGCAGGGGATCGGCGACGATCTCGAGGACCGAGCCGCGTTCACCGAAGACGGTGACGGTGCCCTGGAAGGCAAACCAAACGGAGATGGCGAGCCTGCGGGCGAGTCCGACTACGCTGCTCATCCCCCGCAGGTGAGCAAGATCGAGGTCGAGCTGGCCTCCCCGGAGCCCAGCGAGCCCGCACGGGTGTTCATCACCTACGCCGAGGATCTCGGGGTCGAGGAGATCGCGATCACGCTGGAGGACGGCGAGCCCACCACGTTCAACGACGTGGGGCAGTGGCCCGACGAGCTCCCTGGCGATGGGGTCTTCACGGGCCACACGGTGGTCGATCTCGCCATGGAAGCCGAGCTCGCCTGGGCCTACCTCGACCGCGTCGGTCAGCAACCCGATCCAATCTCACCCCGTTTCGAGGGTCGTCGCCTCGTCGGCGTGGAGCCCTTCGATCCCACACCACTCGAGCAGCGCACGATGCTCGGCGACCCCGCGATGCTCGAGGCTCTCGTTGGCCAGCGTTTCGCGCTGTACGACGCCGAGTCGGGCGGCGAAGGCGGTGAAGGCATCGAGCTGGGGGCACCCGAAGGGCTGGCCCAGGCCGCCAGCGACGGCGCCGCTGCGGCCGCGCAGGCGTTCGCCGCCGACGTGAGCCCGACGGCAGCCCCCCCGCTGCCGCCGCCCTCCTACGCTCCCACCCACGACTGGGAGAAGACCCTGTTCGTTCGCGACATCGACGTCATCGAAGACGTCACGCGGACCAACGTTTGGTCGAACGCCAACGGGACGTGCCAGATGGTCGGCACTCCGACCGGCGTGTGGTCGTTCCAGACGTTGATGGAGAACATGGCCAACCCGTCCCAGACGGGGATCGATCTGCACGAGTTCGTGACCGACTGGGTCCTGCACTGGGAGGTCAGCCACAACGTACAGGGCGACATCGTCCCCGCGGGCTACATGGGCCTGTACGAGCTGTGGAACAACAACACCTTCTCCGGCTGGCCCCGCGTGTGGGACGACGGCAACAACGGCGTGTTCAATGACGTGCTCGACATGGAGCAGGCTCCGTTCCGCCTCATCGCGATCGTCAATCGCGTGGATCTGCGTGGTGGTGGTGCCTACGGCGGAGCCGCGGGCGAGCTGCGGTTCGTGTTCGAGATGATCGACCCCGTCACCTACCAGCCGCGCCCCTTCAACGTGATCCTCGAGTTCGGGGTGCCGATCCACGGATGCAACGCGATCCGTCAGTGGGGCAAGGCCTGGTACGACCTCGATCAGTACACGCTCGGCAGCGCCACCTACAACGACGCGCTCGCCAACCTCACCGAGCAGGTCACGTCGGTTGGTGCGATGCCCAAAAAGCCCAACGGCTCGGCGATCAATCAGGTTCGCACCAACGAGAACTTCATGGTGTGGCCCCACTACCCGTCTCGGAACTGGCAGCTGCGCGAGTTCAAGCTCGACCCGAGCGGGTACCTGAAGATCGCACCGTTGGTGCAGACCCCCACCGTGGACTGGGAGGTCCCCGCCCTCGGAACCGGGATCGCCCCGATCGACGACTACATCAGCTCGAACGTGAGCTCGATCCTCGCGGGCACCTACCTGGTGGGGCCCAGCTGGAACGGGCAGAGTCCATTCCAAGGTGGGTTCTCGGGCTACGGTGAGGTCGCCTGCTACCAGTCCCCCTGCACCACCAACAACAACTTCGCGCTGGAAGATCGCGGGCTGTGGTGGGGAACCGCCAACAGCGGCGTGCTTGCTACCCAGCGCGAGGCTCGACACGAGTTCTCCCTGGGTACCTGCAACGGCTGCCACGGTCGGGAGACGCTCGAAGATGCCAATGCACTGGTCTCGGTGCCGTCGGCCACGCCCGACAAGGAGTTCCGCCACGTCGAGGGCCATGGTCCCGGCACGGTGGCCTCGCTGTCGCGGTTCCTCACCGGAACCCATCAGGGCTGCAACACCACCACCAACATGCTGGTGCCGCCGCTGGGGCCCGCCACCAACGATTGTGCCTCGGGCTGCTGCCCGATCGGTGACCCGGTCCATGGCTATGGCGCCAACCAGGTCCACTTTGCCGACCTACTGCGACGACAGTACGACCTCGACGCGCTCGTGTCGTCCAGCTGCCTCATCTCGCTGACTCCCGTGGCCGCGCCGGCCGTCCTGCAACTATCCCATTGAACGACGGCGCTGCCGATTCCATGCTGCTGGCGGGCCCCCACGGGGGCTCGTCAGCAGCCTTTCTTCGTTGGTTGGACGCGAGGAGATCAGCCGATCCCCAGCCGTCGCTTGAGCTCGGCCACCAGCCGACGGCTGACCGCGGCATGGCTGCCGTCGCGCAGCTCGGCGCGCGTGCTGCCGTCCTCCACGTGCAGGGCCACCACCGCCTCGACATTGATCAGCTCCGACCGGTGCACCCGAAGGAACCCGTGGGCACCCAGCCGCTGCTCCAGCGTGGCCAGGCTGTCCTCGATGAGCAGCTCACGGTCGCGGTGGGTGAACACGGTGTACTTGTCCTCGGCATGGAACCGAGTCACCTCTGCGGCATCGACCACGTGCACGGTGTTGCCGCGGCGAGCAGTGATCCGCACGGGGTCGTCGCTGACCGCCGTCGCAGCAGGGGCGGCGTTCGTCGCAGCGGGACGTGACCGCACCCGCTCGAGGGCCTGCTCGAGGCGCTCGCGTGACACCGGCTTGAGCAGGTAATCGACCGCCGCCAGCTCGAATGCTCGCAGCGCGTGCTCGGCATGCGCGGTGGTGAACACGATCGGAGGCAGGCCCGGCTCCTCGGCGAGCTCCAGGCCGTCCATCTGGGGCATGTCGATGTCCAGGAGCACGAGGTCGGACGGCTGCGAGCGCATCAGCGCCAGAGCATGCTCACCGTCGCCTGCTTCTCCCACCACCTCCACGCCGTCGAGGCGCTCCAACATGCGAATGAGTCGGCGGCGAGCAGGGGCCTCATCGTCGACGACCAGAACCTTGATGGTGTTCACGGAGAGGCGGCCTCGTGGTGGGCAGATGCAGACGCCGCAGCCGGATCGCGTGCTCCCGAGTCCCGCGGAATCACGGTGCACACCCGATAGCCCCCCTCGGCCACGGGCCCGGCCTCGAACCGAGCCTCACTGCCGTAGACCAGCGCGAGGCGCTGCCGAAGGTTCTCGTGGCCGGTCTGGGTGCCAGGGGCATCGGAGTGACCCGGTCCATCGTCTTGGACGATCAGTGTGATCGTCGAGCCGGTCGCCTGCACCTGCACGGTGATCTCGCCCCCCTCGCGGCGGGGTGCGATGCCGTGCTTGACCGCGTTCTCGACCAGGGGTTGGAGCAGGAACGGGGGCACGAGTACCGAGGTCACGGTCGGGTCGGCCTCGACCCGCGCCCGCAGTCGATCGCCAAAGCGAAGCTCCTCGAGCGCGAGGTAGCTGCGGACCGCATCGAGTTCTTCCCGCAGCGGCACGCGACCCTGCCGGGCGCCCTCGAGTGAGTAGCGCAGCAAGGCCGACAGTCGCTCGATCGCCTCCACCGCTCGCTCGGCGTCCTCCTCGGCCAGGCTGGCCACCGTGTTGAGGGCGTTGAACAAGAAGTGCGGGTTGACCTTGGCCTGAAGGTTGTCGATCTGCGCCCGCAACAGGGCCTGCTGCGCCTGCTGCTCTCTCAGCTCGTGGGTGCGAGCCTGCTCTCGGAGCCGGTCGTAGGCCATGCTGATGATCATCACCACCACCGTGATCGCCAGGCCCACCCGCCAGATGCCTGCGCGCGCCGCCTGGACCTCGACCCCGGTCAAGAGCGTCAGACGCAAGAGTTGAACGGCGACCTCGGTACCAATCAAGACCCCCAGCACCACCGACACGCCGTGGTACAGGGCTCGGACCAGTGTCCCCGTGGTGCTGGCCGTCAACCGGTCCCAGATGAGCATGTACATCGTGGTGGTCGCCGTACCGATGCACACCGAGATCAACAGGCTGGCCCCGAACGACGCCAGCAGATGCAGCCAGTAGCTGGGCACGTCGTTGAACGCGAACGTGAGCATCCCGGCGATGACCAGGTGCCACCACGCCTGCTCTCGAAGCGACTGACGGAGCTTGACCCGCAGCGGCCGGTTGTCTTTGGACGAGGGAAGCACGACTCACCCTCGAGTATAGCCGGGGGTCATCATTCGCCGCACACGTCGGCTCCATGCCACACTGGTGAGCATCCCGAGCACACCCGGTACCACCCAGGCCAGGATGCCCCACGACTCGAGCCCGTTGTTCGACAGGGTTCGCCCGACCACTTGCACCGCGAATGCGGTGGTGGCCGCGGTCGCACCACCGAGCATCGCTTGCACGTGCCGCAGCAGCCACGCCCCGCGCTCGCGCTTCATCTGGCGATAGAACCGAAGGTCGCCGACGCCGTTGAACAGACCCAAGCCGCCAAAGCCGATCAGCAGCGGCTGCTCCTCGGAGATCCCGACCAGCAGCAGTAGTGCGCCCAGCCCCAGCAGCGCCGCGGCGAAACCCCGGTCGACGGAGTTGCCCCACGCGATGCTCCGACGACGCTGCCGAATCGCGACGATGCCCTGCCATGTCGCCGAACCGACCAGCACCGCAAGGAAGCCGAAGAACAGCGCGTAGGTGCGCAGCATCGAGAGGTAGCGAGCCTGTTCCGCGGCGTCGAGAACTCGACTGGGCGGCTTGACCTGGAGCGGGACCAGGACCCACGACAGCGCCATGAGGACCCCGGTCACCGCCACGGTCGCCATCGCGGCGGTGAACACCCAGCCCGCCCCACGATGCAGGCGCGAGCCCTTCTTGCACAGCAGCGGGACGAACATCGACACCAGGCCAATGGCGCCTGCGGTTGCGTGCATGAACAGGTTGGTCGTGTAGAGCGCTTGCATCGAGAAACGGGCCTCCCACGATGGGATGACCCACGAGCGGCAGGCCCGCCCCCTGCCCCCGACCAGCGGCCGGCCCCAGCCGACGAACGGTCTCCGGCCCGGGACCGGTGGCTGTGAGCCCCTCTGGGCGCTTTTTGCCCCCGAAACGGCCGCAGGCCGCGCTCCCTGAGCGGGAGGCGACCTTGCAGGCGGTCGGCTGTCTGCCGGCTAGCGGTCGTTGACCGCGAGCCGAGGCTTGGCCTGCTCGCCCAGCAGCGCGCGTCCCGAGGCGTAGCGCCCGGCGACCTGCTGCCATGCCAGCGCTCCGGTCATCCACGACCGGCAGCCCTCCACATAGCGCTCGACGATACGGCGCGCCCAGGGACCGTGGTCCCGTGTCGTCCCGTCGAGCTGGCAAAACTGGTCCAGCTCGCGGTCATGGGTGCGGACGACGTGGTCGACGACCTCGGCCAAGTCGTACGACTCGTAGCGCAGCGTCACCTGCAGGAAGTTGTTCATGTCCCCCGCCTCTCGCTCCTTCTCGTACGAGAACACGTCGTTGACGTAGGCGATGATCCGACTGGTCAGCCAGGTCATCCGCCGCAGGATCGGATCGGCACGAAGCTCCTCGGTCAGCTCGCAGCCCGAGGCCAGCTCGACCAAGTCGAGACAGATGTAGACCCCAACCGTCTGCTCACGCATGGCCATGTATGAAGCCGGGTCGGGCGAGATCCCACGCGCACGGTAGTAGGTCTCGACGACGATCCCGTCGATCCAAAACCGTCGCATCGTCTCGATGAAGTGGGCATACCAGCGCTCGGAACCTCTGGCGTGCAGACGCCGGGCAAGGTCGACCAACGCCCGTGTCGTCGGTCCGGCGTCGGCCGGGGCCCGGCGAGTCCGCAGAACGTGCAGGTATCGAGCAAACTTCGCCTCGAGCAGCTCTGGTCGCTGCTCGTGGGCAGGCGCCGTGTCGTAGATGTCGTCTTGCACGAAGATCCACGCCATCACCTGCGAGATGAGAGCGAGAATTTCGGGCGACGCTTCCGGATGGGTCATCGCCGCCAATCGGCCTACTGACACCGCGTGGTAGCGCTTCGCCGTTCTGTCGTCGGTCAGCAGCCCCTGCTCGAGGACCCACCGCGTCGCGGCGTCCTCGGCCTGCATTGCCGCCGGGTTTTCCCGCGGCAACCACGGATAGGCCAGGTCGCCCAACCCTTGAAGATTGGACTCATTGCGTGCTTCCACGATGCTCAACACACGCGTGGAGCGTTCATCGATCCCCATGATTTCGTTCCCCCTGTTGTTCCCCTGAACAGACCACCCGGCGCCCCCACGCTACGGCTGGTCCTGTTACGAGCCGTCGTTCACCCAGGTGCGAACGCCACGACTCCCCCTTGTTTTTCGGTCAATGCAAGCGAACGTATTGGATCGCGAATGGGCGAATGAGGCCTACCTTTGGCCGTCCCTGCCGCCCTGTCGGAACCGTATGAGAGCCTAACATGAAATCGGAGATGTCCAATTTCGCCGGACATCCTGCGCCCTACGGGCGCCCATCGTAGGGCAGCAATCCTCGCATTCGGGACCATTGCGGGTCGGGGCCGTGCGCGACCTGGTGTCGTTGCGAGCCATCCTACAATTGGAGTTTCCGCAACCCGGCCTGATTCATTCGTCGGTTCGAATTCGGGACAACCGTCCTCGAAGGGCTCGACGAGTCAAAGTTGTGGCTACCAATGTGCCGATGTTCCGATCGCCGCCTCGTTTTCGAGCACGGCTCCCATTGGTTATTTCGGGCAATTGGGGTCTGTCGCTCTTCCGTTTTGGTCCGGGTCGACGGTTTTGCTTTCGCCCTGGCGTGCGGTTGCGTCACCATGACGCGGGTTCATCGGCAACGACCCGACCTGTGGGTCTCGCCCCTCTCGAGAGGGCCCACCACGGAGTGATTTGACGTCATGATTCAGACCCAGGACAAGGCAAAGGAATCTGTGACCTCGACCGTCCACAACGAGGCGCATCGTTGGAAACAAATCGGTCCCGTGCTCGTGTCGTTTACCGTCCCCGGCCCGATCCACGATCGCCGGTGGGATCGATTCCTCGCCGACATCGAGCGGATCCAGCCGCGCTATTGTCTGACGCTGTGCCTCGGACGGGTGCAGGTCGCGGCGGGGCAGCGGCTGCGGTCGACTCGGACGTTGATGCGGACGGGCTCGCGCGTGGCAGTGCTGACCAACGATCGAATGACCCGCGGGCTGGCGATGGGCGTCGCTTGGTTTGGCGCCCCACTGGACGGCTACAGCTGGGATGAACTCGACCTGGCGCTGGGCCGATTCGACATCGATGCCGCGTTGCGCGACCGCCTCCGCGAGGAGGCCCAGGTGTTCCGAGAGCACTACGCCCGGTACGACCACGACACGTTCTCCTAGGGAGAGCCGAGCCCCGAGGTGGCGCGTATCAGGGTGCTTCGGGGGCGGTCCGCGGGCAGGAGCGCGCTGTCGCCATCCGCGGTTTGTGCGAGGCGCGCGGGAGGTCCATACTCCACCCCGATGTCCGCACGCATCCTCGTCCCGAGTTGGATCTGCGCAGGTTTGATCCTGGCATGCACCCACCAGGGCGAGGAGGTCGCCACGACGTTCTTGGATCCCACGGCCAACCCCAGCGGTACCCCGCCCACCACCGGAAGTCCGACGGCGGGCGACACCGCGAGCGACAGCGGGAGCGGTGGCCCGGCGGAGACCAGCGCGACCGACACGGCCACTTCGAACGCGGGCACCACCATGGACGCGGCCACCGAGACGGGGGTCCAGCCCATCGATGAGCAACCGGCGGCGGGGATGTACTCCGCGTGCGTCAACACGGGCGAGTGCATCGGCCTGACCGCATGTGTCCTGGTCGCAGGAGCGCCAGCGGGATTTTGCTCGTTGGCCGGGTGTGTCGATGCGGGGATGCAGTGCGACGCCAACCCCGGCGCGATGTCGTCCGCCATCCCTGCGTGCGTGGACGACGGGATGGGGGTCTCGGTGTGCGCGTTGACCTGCGAGGGCGCGGCGACATGCCCGGGCGGCATGGAGTGCCTCCCCCTGGGCATGACCTCAGTGTGCGTCTGAGAGCCCGCGACGCCGGCTAGTTGTCTTGCGCGCCCGCGTTGATCCAGTCACGCAGCAAAGCGGCCAGGGCGGGATCGGACAGCTTGGGCGAGTTGAGCGGCATGTGGGAGACCACCGCGCCCGAACCGTCCTCGGGATTGCAGCGACTGACGAGCTGATACAGCCAGCTGCCCTCGGGATCGCCAGGAGCGATGAGCGGCAGGGTGGTGTTGGCCTGCACCTGATGCTCGAGCAGCTCGCTGTGTAGCGTCGGCGACGCCAGATCGAGGCCCGCCGCGGCGTTGCTGCCCGCGTGGCACGAGGAGAACTGGCACGTGGACACCAGCAATGTGTCGCGCACCCGAGACAGCGTGGCCTCGCCCGGCGCCGCAGAAGCACCGGCGGGCACATCGACGCAGTCGTCGACCGGCGGCAGCCCGGCGTCGGTCGGATCGGACGGCGGCACGTACAGCGGCGCTGCGATCTCTTCGGCGGTGGGCAGGCTCTGCCCGGCGTTCTTGGGCAGCCCGATGACGTTGCAGTTGGACTCGTTGAGCAGGATCTCGCCGTCGGTCCCCACCACCTGATTGGAGTCGGCGCTGGCATCCATCAGCACGCGAGAGTCGGCCAGGCCGAGCATCACGCACATCTCCTGGTCGCCGATGCCCCAGCCCACCTCGAAGTCGGTCCAGTTGTTGAAGCCGCAGGTGAACGACAGGCCCTCGGCTCCGGACAGGTTGATCGGCTCGGGGAAGCCTTGACCGTTGGCATCGGCGTTGAAGCCATCGAGGCGGAACACGCTGGTGCCGTCGTTGGGACCGCCCAAGATGCTGAGGTCGAAGTAGTTGCCCAGGTAGTGATAGTGCGGCAACACGTAGTAGAGCTTGATGTCCAGCGGCTCGCCCGAGGCGTCTTCGTAGAGGCTGGAGACATTGCAGTGGCTGGTGAAGCGCGCCTCGGTGAACCCGGGAATCTGGAGGTCGTAGTAGGTGAGCCGGAACGGGGCCGCCACCACCTCGACCTCGCGAGGATGGACGATCTCCAGCGCCATCCGCAGCTCGGTGTCGTAGTTGCTGGCCGAGAGGTTGAGCAGGTGCCCGCCCGCGATCACCTTGTGCCGCGGCGGCGCCTTGACGACCACGCCTGGCGGCAGCTGCATCGTCTCGAACCGCGACTGGGTGGACTGGGCCGTGAGCACGGTGCCGGAGATGGCCGCCTCGATCTCGGTGAAGCCACGATCACCGCAATTGAAGAACCCGTCGTCGCCCGGGAACAGGTCCTCGGGAACGATGAACCAGTTGCTGTGGTGAAAGCCACCGTCGTTGGCGATGGTCACGGCCGAGACGTACAGCGGCTCGTCGTTGTCGAGCGTCCATTGGATGCACGGCTGGGTCTCTTCGAGCGGACCGAGCTGGATGTTGCCGAAGCTGTGGACGACCTCGGCTCGATCCTCGGGCAGAGCCCCGCTGCTGCCCTCCGAACCGCTATCAGCGCCGCCGGAGCTGCCTGAATCGCCCGCAGACGGGGCCGGTGCTTCGTCTTTGCATCCCACCAGGGCCAGGGCGGCACCGAGGGCCAGCGCCACATTTTGCTTGGAGATCGACATACGCATGACCAACGCCACTACAGTAGCCGCCCCTCAACACCCTGCCAAGCGTCGCGGGAGCGAACATCAGTGTTGCGCGTGTTGCCCCGATGCATCGATGCTGGACCCATGAGACCGATTGGCTTGGTGATGTGGGGAGTGCTGCTCGTGGCAGGCTGCGCGGGCGACGACGGCGCGACCACGCCCACCGGTTCCACCGGCGCCACGACGGCCACCAACGCGGGTACGACGGCGGGCGAGTCCACGACGGCGGTGGGCTCGACCACGGCCGACGGCACAGCCGACGAGACCGCGACCGAAGGTACCGGGCCCGCCCCCCTGCCCGCGCGCTTGGGTGTCTCGGCGGACTGGGCAGCGCGAACGCTGTCGGTCATCGACCTCGATGCGCTGGCCGCTGGCGCCGTCACGCGTGAGGAGGTCGTCGCACGCACGATCGATCTGAGCGCCTACGCGCCCGGGCCCCTACAGGTCGAGCTGGCCCCCGATGGTCTGACCGCGGTCGTCGCCGTGTCTCCCGGCTTCTTTGGTGGCTTCGTGGGCGGGCTCATCGGAGCCGTGGCGGTCGAACAAGACGGCACCCTGCTGGTGGTGAACCTCGAGACCGAGGACATCACCGAGATTGCGACGATGCACGTCCCCATGGGCATCGCCATCACCCCCGATGGCACCCAGGCCTTCACCGCGAACTATGGGCTCGACGATCCCGTGGGCAGCACGCTGTCGGTGATCGACCTGGTGGGGATGACCGTAGTCGAAGAGGTCGAGGTGGGCGACCGACCCGAGCAAGTGAGCCTCAACGAAGACGGCACACTGGGCATGCTCAACGTGGTGGCCTTGGGTGGCGTACGCGTGTTTCAGACAAGCGATCCATCGGGCACGCTGTCAGATGTGCTCGAGGTGGGCGCGGACCCTTCCGACGTGGCGTTCTTGCCGGGCACGAGCTATGCGGTCGTGAGCAACTCCCTCGACCCCAGCAACTACGTCGTCGTCGACGTAACGGATCCGGGCGCTCCTGCCGAGGTCGCGGTGGGGCCATCGCCGGTCGGAATCCACTACGCGGCGACGTCGATTCCGGGGACGACCGACGTGGTGCTCGGGGTCAGCGATTTTGCGAGCCTGTCCCTGCACCGGGTCTCGGTGGCAGCCGACGGCACGCCCACCCTGACCTGGGAGACCACCACGCCGGGCGCCACGTTTCCCCTGGGCATCGCGATCGATGTCCAGGCCAACCTGGCGCTGGCTCCGGCACCGGGGCTCAACGGGCTGGTCGTGCAAGGGCTCGACGGAGGGCCGCCGACGGTCGTGCCGTGGCAAGACGAGGTCGGGCCGACCTACGTGGCCGTGGCGCCCTAGGAGTCTACGCATCCGCCCCGTCGAAGACGGGAACGCAGCACGCGCGAGCCACTGCGATCAATGGCCGCCCGGCCCGGCGTGACGCCGGACCCGCGGCGAGGCCGTGGCTGCTGCGCACTCACTCGTTGCGAGCCTCGGCCACCAGCGCCTCCAGTCGCTCACACGCCTGCTCGAGGACCTCCTTCGGCGGCCCAAACGAAAACCGAGAGTACGAGTGGAACCGCGAAGCCTGCGGGCTGCGACGCTTGCCCGGGTTGACGTCGAAGAACACGCCCGGGACGGTGATCACCTTGTGGTCGAGCGCCCGCTCGAACAACCCCATGCCATCGCGCAGCGGAGGCGGAAGCTTCGACAGGTTGCCCCACGCGTAGAACGTGCCCTCCGGGGGCCGGTCGAGCTCCACCCCGATCTCCGCCAGGCGATTGACGAACCACGCTCGCTTGCGTCGGAAGCACTCGTGGATCGCACGCGTCTCGGCCTCGACCACGTCGGGCTCGAGCAGGCCCACCGCTGCACGCTGCAAGGGGCGGCTGCCCCCGCCGTCGAGGAACGAGCCTGCCGAGGTCACGGCCTCGATCACCGTCCGCGGTCCGACCGTCCAGGCCACGCGCCAGCCGGGATAGCGCCAGTTCTTGGTCAGGCCATCGAACAGCACCACGGGGTCGCGGTCGACATCTTCCACGTAGCGAGCCGCGCTCTCCATCGGCAGCGGGCCTGGCACATGGCTCCACACATAGTGCGAGTAGAACTCGTCCATCAGCAGCGCACAGTCGAGCTCGCGCGCCACCGAGATCCATCCCGAGAGTTCTTCGCCGCCGATGAGCTTGCCCGTGGGATTGCACGGGTTGGACACCAGCAGCGCCGACAGGCCGCGGCCGGCCACCTCGCGACGAAGATCGTCGGGGCGGAACGCATAGCCGCGCTCGGGCTCCAGGAGGATCGGGATGGCCGTGAAGGCGCGGAAGATGTCGAGCAGCTCTTCGTAGGCGGTGTAGTCGGGCAGGAAGTGGCCCAGGTTCACGCGGCCGAGACTGGCCGCCGCCCGGGTGAGCCCCGCTCGGCCCCCGCTCGAGATCGCCACGTTCTCCGCCGTGTACTGGCTGGGCATCCCGCGGCGATACAGCCGGTTGTACATGGCCGCGACCGCCTCCCGCAGCTCCGGCAGCCCGGCCACCGGGGCGTAGTCGCGGTCGCGGGGATCGATGACGACCTCCTCCACGCGCGGGGGAGCGCCCTCGATGAGCCCCGTCTCCGGCTGCCCCTGCCCCAGGTTGCACCACGCCGAATCGTGGCCGTCGTAGCCGCGGCGCGTGGCCTCGGCGGTGACGAAGATGACCCCCGTACGGGGGACGGTTCGAAATGCGCTGGCGCCGTTGGCCTTCACGGGCGCGGAGGGTAGCGGATCTCGGGCACCAGGTGGCGCGGCCGGCCTGGGCGTGGCTCGGACGGCTCGGACGGGCGCCTCGGCGCCCAGGGACGACGGTCGCCCGCCCGCATGACTACGCATCGAGGGCGGTCGGCGACCGTCGAGGTCGCGCGGTCGTGACTGGTCGACGCTCGCGACCGCCCGGCGCTCGCGAGTGCACTTCGCCTCTTGCGTCCCGGGTTCGTTCGCCGGGTACCACTCACCCGACGGCCGCGACGGTCTTCGACGATCCAACGGCGGACGACGCCGAACGGCGTGTACCGCCACGCTGTTCCCGAGCCCCCAGCCGGCACACGATGAGTCCATCCTCGCGCTTTCGGCCCTCTCCCACCATGCAAGAGCGTCGCGTACTCCGGGGTCGACGACGTGCAGGGGCTGGGCTGGTACTTCGAGGATATCGGCCCGGACAATGGATCGATCACTCCGGTAGTGAACAGGGCTCATCACCGATGCCTTCTACCGAACGAGCAACGGGGTCGGCTCCGTACTGTTGACCAACGCTGCGGGACGACGATGCCCTGGTTGCCGCTGGCCTTCCCCGGCGCGGAAGGCAGCGGAACTCGGACGGGCGGTGACGCGCCTGGCCCACGAATCGGCCTCGGCGGCCCCCGCGGGCGCCTGGGGGCCCCGTCCTGCCCACACCGCGACCCTCTTCAGATCGTGCAAGACCAATGACGGACGGTGCCGGGGGCCTCCGACCCCGGGGGAATCCCGGGTAAGAATTGGCCATTTCGACCGGGGATCCACCTGTTGGAAGCGTTCGCCTCGACCGTTAGACTCGTTGATGATGCGATGCTTCGGAGGGTTGTTCGTGCTGGTACTCGCGTCGGTGGGGTGTGCCAGGTCAGTGCAGCAGACGGGCGGGCCGGCCAAACCGAGCGCCACGGATATCTATCGAACAGGCGAGGCCCGCTATTCGGTCGGGGCCTACGAGGAGGCGGTGCAGCTTTGGCGGCACGCGATCCTCGAATTGCCGCAGACGGCCGCCTACGACGACTTGCGCCACAAGCTCGTGTGTCGCCTGGCGTACGGCCAGCTGATGGCGTGGTCGTCGTCGGCAGACACAACCCATCTGTACAACGCCAAGCAGATGCTCGACCGCTACCTCGCGCGGCACCAGTCGCTGCGCGGTCCCAGCAAGAATGCGAAGGCCCAGCGCGACGACGTCTATGAGCTGCTGTATCAGGTGGAGAGCCGACTGCCCGCTGAACAGCCCGAGTCGACGCCGCCCGACTCTGCGACGGCGCTCGACGCCGAGACGGGCGAGCCGATGGCGTCCGAGTCCGAGCCCGAGACCGAGACCGAGACCGAGACCGACGACACGAACGAAGATGAGACCCGGGATCGGAGCGGCGACGGAGACGTGCGCGAGGTCGTCGTCACACGCCAGCGCCCCTCCGTCGACGACCCCAGGATCCGCCAGCTCCTGAGCGGCCAATTCACCGACCCCTTCAGCCTCAACGGGCTCACCACGCCCGGGCCCGTCGTCTACCACGAGCCCCGGCCGATGCTCCGCCGTGGCGCCGCCCGTGCCTCCGCCGAAGACATCACCGACCGCCGCACGGGACGACGGGTCGCCGGCGCGGTGTTCCAGGCCGCGCGCGAGGAGGTTGCCGACTGCTTCACCTCCGCGTACGCACGTCAGCCTGGCCTTTACACCCGGCTGATGCTCGGGTTCACGGTGGAACCCGACGGCAGCGTCAGCAAGGCGTCCGTCGTGGAGGGCAGCCTTGGTGACCCCCTGGGCGACCTGTGCGTCATCGAGGCGCTCGAGAACACCCGCTTCACCAGCGACGGCATGGTCGCGAGACAAGACGTGGCGTTGCCACTGACCCTGTGGATGAGCGGCGCGATCATGATCGACGAGTGGTCGGGGCGCAGCATGACCGTGGGCCATGCCAACGACGTGCCCTTCAACGGCATCAAGCGACGGCCAAACTGAGCGCTCGTTGCCCCGACCCAGGCTTCGCGTCGGTGTCGGTGTCGGTCGGGTGAGAGGCTCTGGAGCGTTGTGGGGGCCAGCGTTGGTCGGGTGTGCCGGGGACCGAAATGCCCACGGCTGAGGCCGCCAACCCGGTGTTCGGTGAGTGCGGCCAACTCGGTGTTCGATGAGCGCGGCCACGCGGTGTTCGATGAGCGCGGCCACCCGGTGTTCGGTGAGCGTGGATACCCCGTGGTCGGCAAACACAGGCACAATCAGAGTTCGACCGGCCGAGACCGACTTTCGGATACACTGGTCCCATGACTTCCCCTCGTCTCGTCGCGGTGGTCTTGGGGATCGCGGCGTCCGGGTGCCCCAGCACCTCCAACCCCATGGACCCCGAGACGGGTCCGACGGGCGGGTTGGATGGAGGAACGGCGGCAGGAAGCGCTGCGGACTCGACCGGAAGCCCGGGCGGCTCCGGCACGAGCAACGAAACCGGAGTGAGCACCGAAGCCGACACCGACAGCGAGACCGGCGGTACCAAGGGCCTGTGCGCGGACGCGATAGGCCCCGACAATGCCGAGCTGGACGCCGAGGTCG
>JAHZJA010001138.1 GCA_022601155.1 Deltaproteobacteria bacterium
CCATCCCCGTCGTTACGCCATCGATGAACTCCGCGAGGCGCCCCTGCCGTCGTAGATCTTCGGCTGCCACCTGAGTCTTAGATCACAAAATCGAGCCGTCGTCGATCCTAAGTGACTAGGTCGTACTAGTCCGCGGTTCCCCCCCACGCGGCCAGCATTGCTCGACCACATGGGGGGTTCGCCCCGACCCGCTGATGCCGTCAGTCCGCCGTGAGATCGGCGTAGGTGGACGTGACGTTGATCTGAGGGTGCACCCAGTCGAACAGCACGTAGCCGCGGAACTCGTCCATCGTGACGGCGGCGATGGTCTCCTCCAGCGTGAGGCCATCGTCGACGGCGGCCTGGACTTCCACCAACAGGGTGTCGAGGTAGTCGATGGTGAAGTCGAAGGTCGCGGTCGTCTGCGGGGTATCGTGACCTGGAATCACCGTGGCACCCGCGGGCACGAACTCGCGTACGGCTCGCATCGTCGCCACCGACTCCTGCGCGCGCCCATCCAGCAGCCACGGAAGCCCGGGATTGCGGGTGACCTGAGCATTGCCCGTCCACAGCACGCGCTGCTCCGGCAGCCAGATCCACAGGTCACCATGGGTCTGCGCAAACCCGAAGTCGTGTGCTTCCACGGTCACGCCACCCAGGTCGACCGCCCACCCGTCCTGCCCTACCTCGATATCAGCCGCCCGAGGCTCGACCTCCTCCATGCCCTGGTTGGCACCGAAGTTGGAGATCATCCAGTCACGATCGGCATCGAAGTGCTCGGCGACGAACGCCGCCGTCTCACGGTGCTGGACGATCTGCGTGTCGGCCCCGTGGAAGTGGTTGCCGTAGCTGTGGTCCCCGTGGTGGCTGGTGTTGACGATGTACCGAATCGGCAGGGACGTCTGCTCCCGCACAAGATCGTACATCTGACACGTGAGCTGCTGGTTGATCATCGACTCGACGAGCAACACCCCATCGTCGCCGATGATGAATCCGCCGCTGGTGGCGAGGGCGGCCGCCTCGGGGGTGAGCTGGGCGGCGCGCTCGTCATAGACGGCAAAGACGCCCGGGCTCAGCTGCTCGGAGGCCAGCCGGATCGACAGCGGCGTCCAGGTGAAGTTGGGGTCGGGCTCGGTGATCTCGAACGCCCCCTCGCAGTCGGGCTCGAAATCGCCTTCGATCCCTGTGGTTGCGGTCTCGTCGGCGGCGTCCACGGCGGAGCCGGACGAATCTTCGGTGGTGGTGGTGCTGCCCTCGCCCTGGGCGGCGGAGGTGCCGTCGTCGGGGGTGCACGCACCGAAGGCGGCAACGAGGGTGAGTACGGCGAGCGGATGGCCAATGGTGGCAGACGGTTGCATGACAATCTTCTCCTGCCTCCGAACTAGCGCCCTGCCGCAGCCGCGGTAGCGAATTGGGTTCGTGGCCGTCAGGACCGCTCGGAATACCCCGCCGATTGCTCCGAATTCGCCGACGACTGGAGGTTCTGCTGGAGTGTCCGGTGGAGCAACTCGACCGCCGGGCCCCGCTGCGTGTCGCGTCGGCACACCAGGTGCTGCGTGTGCGTCCACTGCTCGCGCAGCCCCTCGACACGCAGCTGCACCAACGCCCCGCGCTCGAGCTCGGCCGCCACCAAGTGCTGGGGCATCATCCCCCAGCCCAAACCGGAGCGGAGGCATTGATGCTTGGTACCCAGGTCGCTGAGCTTCCACCAGCGCCGCTCGGCCACGCCCTCCCCGGGCGCGGGCGGCTCGGCATCGAGCCAGTCGGCGCGCTCGGTGAGGTAAAGGTGAGTCTGCGCCGCCAGCTGCTCACGCCGCACCCGCCCCTGGCTCGCCATCGCCTCGGCCAGAGGATGGCTCGCCGCACACACGGGGAGCATCACCGTCGTTCGAAGGTAGCGCACGTCGAGATCGCGGTGCTCGATGCCCTGCGGGCCACACACCCCCATCGCACACGTGCCGCTGAGCACGAGCCGGGGCAACAGCGCGAGCTGCTCGGTGCGAACCACCACCGCCGTCTGCGGGAAACGCTCGGTCATGGTGGCCAAGGCGGCCAGCACGGGCGCGGTGGGACACAACGCATCGACCGCGACCGAGACCACGCCCTCGGTCCCCGAGAGCACCCTCGACGTCTCGGACGCAAACGCATCAGCCGAGCGCAGGACCTCCTTGGCGCTGGCCAGCAACATCGCCCCCGAGGCCGTGAGCGACGTGCCACGGGCCGACCGCTCGAACAGCGCCACGTCGAGCAGCCGCTCCATGTTCGCCACCGCCTTGCTCACCGCCGACTGCGTCCGTGACAGCTCCCGCGCCGCCTCGGCAAAGCCCCCCGCGTGGGCTACCGCAACGAAGACCTCGAGCTGATCGAGCGTGACCGGCAGCGCCATGGTCGAGCAGCATAGCGTGGGATGGGCCGAGCGCCCGTGGAGCATCGGCAGCCGGGGGACTAGACTACGCCGATGCAACCTCGCGTGTGCTCGATGCTCTCGACGCTCCTGGTGGCCTGCGCCAGCACGTCGGACCCCATGCCCGGGCCCTCGCGCAGCACCCCCTCCACGTCGGCGCGCCCCACCCCACAGGCGCAAGCGCCCACCCCATCGCCATCACCAACGCCCTCCGCTCTACCACCGGGCAGCTCCTGCGCGCAGCACATCGCACACTATCGAGAAGTACGGGGCGCTGAAAACCACTGCGAGCGCGACAGCGACTGTGCCGAGATCTACCCCGGGCCATGCTCCGAGGGCCCGTACTACACCCACCTCGACAGCGACCACACCGCCACGCGCACCGCCGAGCGAGCGATGGCCGACGCCTGCGAGCAGGGCCCGTGCGAGATGCCGATGCCGCTGGGCATCGCCCACTGTGAGACGGGTCGGTGCCGGGCAGGGCGGACGCCACCCCCCGAGGGGCCCAACAAGTCGTGCTGGGACACCCGCGTGACGTACATGCTCACGACGTTCCCGTACGTGGCGACGTCGTCCGAACACCTCCAGGGCATCACTCCCCTGTACGCAGTCGGCGTTGGCCAAGCCGGCACTCTTCGCATCTCCGCAGACTTGGGCTGTACCGATTGCCGACTGATGGTCTCCGAGCACAACCCGGGGATGTCACGCCTGATCACGGGCAAACCGTTCACGCCCACCCCAGTCGAACCGGGTGAGATCCGACCATCGACGTCTCAGTCACCACCCGTGCTGGCCACCACGCACCACCTCGAGTTCCCCGTCGAGCCCGGCCCCTACTTCATTGCTACCGTTGGTGGTGCCCCGGCGGGCGTCCAGTACGAGGTCAGCCTATTGGATGCCAAGGGTGCGTCGATGCAGCCCAACCGCGTCGGGGTGGTGCACCTGCGCACCTGCGAGGGTTGATCGCGTACCCTCTCGGCGGTGTTCCACATCGAGGTCCGGCCCGAACCCAGCGATATCGATGAACTCGACCACGTCTCGAACTTGGTCTACCTGCGCTGGGTTCAGCAGGTCGCGGTGGCACACTCGGACGCCGTGGGGTGGACCTTCGACGCCTATCGGCGTCTGGGTGCGGTGTGGCTGGTCAAGCGTCATGAGCTCGACTACCAGCGCCCTGCTCGGCTCGGCGACACGCTGACCCTGCGCACCTGGGTGGGGCAGTGGAGCCGGGCGAGCTGCTGGCGAGAAACCCGAATATGCCGAGACGAGACGGTCCTCGTGCAAGCGCGGACCCGCTGGGCGTTCGTCGATCTCACGCGTGGCCGACCGTGTCGGATCCCAGACGAACTCATGCTCACGTTCGGTGGAAATCCATCTCCTCCGGCGTGAGCACTCGAGCACGACCAACGTCGTGTGGCGGCTCGATCGTCGGCCGACATCGCGACCGACTCACGAACGACTGCTATTTGGCGCGGTAGCGGGTGCCGCTGGCCTTGCCAGTGAACGTCACCCTTCCGGCCTCGATGAGGGTGTTGAGCCGCGCACGGACCTGTGCCGACGTACCACCCACGGCTGCCTTCACGGCGAGAGCACGGCTGGGCTCCTTTTGTGCTTTGAGGAACGAGAGGATGGCAGTGTCGAGCGCCTCGCGTCCGGACTGGGTCCGCGTGTTGTGAGACGGGCCGTCAGACGCTGCTGCCTTGGCGGGGCGGCCTGGCTTTGCTGCAGCGACCTTCTTTGGCTTGGCCGGAGCGGCAGGTGCCTTGCCTCCACCAAGAACCAGTTCGACTAACGCACCAACCTCTAAATTTGCTGCGTCGGCCAACTGCGCGACGGTCATATTTCGTACTAGATTTTCGAGTGATGACATGATGGCCTCCTGCCGATCATACATGATCGGCGCGGGAGAGGCGCTACCACGATAAGAGACTGCTGCGCAAGCCGACGCGAACCTTTGGGTTCGAGCACCACTTCTCGGGGTGGCGCAGTTGTTTCTGTGTGATCCGAATTGAACACGATCTTTGTACGGACGCCGTCCGTGGTTCGCAGTGGTCGACCGAGAAGATCTGGGGCAGATCGGAACGTTCCCGTTCAGAATTGGGTCATCGGCAGAGACGTTCGTGCAACGGCATCCGATGTGCAGATTCTCCAGTACAGCCCTAGGCCTTCAACGTGATCGCCCGTTGTAGCGCGGCAACCGCCCGGGTGTTTCGGCCATAGGACCGTTACACAACAGCGCCAATCGTCCTGCCGACCATACACAGAAGATCAACCGAACGAAATCGGGTGATCCAGACCCCGGCCCGACCAACGGTCGATCCGGATCATGGACTCGACTTGTACGATGCAACGAGTTCGACGTGGCAACTCGGCAGAGCATCACGGGGGCGACGTCAAGTCGGTGAGCGTCGGCCCCCGACCCACTGACCCGCGACTGATTGTCTCAGGCCGCCGTGATCATGCAACGAGCCCGAGCGCAGACCGTCTGCGTACTCTACGCCCCGCTTGGCAGTGCCCGCGTGCGGGGCTTGCAGAGCCCGGGGTGACGCCACAGCCGACCATCAACGGGGCCATGCTAAGACAGCCATCGAGATCTTCACCCGATGGCTCCTCGTCTCGCATCGGTGCGTGGTCGCCTGCTCGCCCCGGACCCCCAAGAGCGGACCCTCGTCGAGTGGCCCGACGCGGTGGTGGAGATCGACGACGACGGGCGTATCCGCACCGTGTGCGAAGCCGCTCCCGACTGCACCATCCCAGAGACTTGGCCCGGCGCGGTGCTCCTTCCGGGCCTCGTCGACACGCACCTTCACTTCCCGCAGACTCGTGTAATTGGCAGCGCAAGCGGTCCGTTGCTCCCCTGGCTACAGCGCTCGGTGTTTCCCGAGGAAGCCCGCTTCAGCGACACTGAGTATGCCGTAGCCGTCGCCGGGGAGTTTTGCCGGTCGCTAGTGGAACAAGGCACGACGCTCGCTGGCGTCTATAGCAGTGCACACCCCGAAGCCACGGAGGTGTTGCTCGAAGCACTCCAGCGTAGTGGCCTTCGTGCGACCGCTGGTCTGACCTTGATGGATCGCAATGCTCCCGATGCCGTGCGGCTGGATGCGCCGACAGCGTTGCGTGCATGCGCAACACTCATCGAGCGCTGGCATGGCGTCGATGGAGGGCGCATCCAGTTTTCGATGATCCCTCGGTTCGCGATCAATTGCACTCCCGAGCTACTGCGGGGGGCGGGGCAGTTGTCCGAAGCCCACGACCTGCTGCTGCAGACCCACATCTCCGAGAACCTCGACGAAGTCGAACAGACGGCGGCGCTGTTTCCCGACAGTCGCGACTACCTGGGTGTGTACGAAGACCACGACTGCGCAGGGCCGCGGTCGTTGCTGGCCCACTGCATCCACCTGTCCGAGGACGAATGGTCGCGGATCCACGCCCGTGACATCGCGATCGCGCACTGCCCCGATTCCAACTTCTTCCTGGGCAGCGGCTGCATGCCGCTGCGGCGCGCCCTCGAGCAGGGCATTCGAGTCGGCCTGGGTACCGACGTGGGTGCAGGCCGAACCTTCTCCGTGCGCCGCGTCGCCGCCTCGGCCTACGATGCCTCGCTGATCCGTGGCGCGCCCGTGGACCCACAACAGCTGCTGTGGCTCGCAACCCGCGGCGGCAGCCGGGCCATGCGCCAGGACGATCGGCTGGGATGCATTGCCCCCGGTTTCGAGGCCGATTTGGTGGCGATCGACGTACCCAACCTGCCGTTCGGCCCGTTGATCGACGCGCTCCTGTTCCGCCACGACGCCGGCCCCGTGCGCGCAACCGTCGTCGGAGGCCATGTCTTGCACGAGACGAACCCGCGCTAGCGGCGAACCGCCTACCGCGTGAGACCACGATCGCGCCCGCACGACGGCATCGGAGCAATGGCGCCCGAGGTGTGAGGCCGAGATCGTCTCGAACAATCCCCGAGTGCCGAACGACGCAGGGGACACCGCTACGGCAACGGGGTGGCCGCACCCGGTTGACAGTTCGCAGCCCGGAGGCAGTGGTCCTCCGATTGACCGGGTCGGGCGCGGCAGATACGCTGGAATTCGACGTGGCCCGACCCGTAGCGGCGCCGCGACCCCGTGGGACGATGCCTCCCGACGAACCCACGCAGGACGAATCGTACGCGAGCCTCCTGCGGCAGATCGCAGCGGCGCCCGAGGTGGAGCTGGGCAAGCTCTCCCCCGATCGCGACCCGAGCGGACGTCTGCGGGAGGTCATCGAGGCCCCGCCGCCCGCGCACGTGGGCCGCTTCGTGGTCGGCCGACGGATCGGAGCCGGAGGCATGGGGGTGGTGTACGAGGCACACGACCCCGACCTCGACCGAGACCTCGCGATCAAATTCCTCCGCCCCGAGCGGTCGTCGAGTACGCATCGTCGTCGTCTGCTCCGCGAGGCCCAGGCGTTGGCGAGCTTCTCCCATCCCAACGTCGTGCACGTATACGAGGTGGGCAGCGAAGGCAGCACGGTCTTCATCGCGATGGAGTTGATCCGCGGCGACACCCTGTCGGGCTGGGCCGCCGGGCGTTCGTGGCGTGAGGTCCTGGGCGCGTGTCGGGAGGCGGGAGAAGGCCTCGCCGCTGCCCACGAGGCGGGCCTGGTCCATCGAGATTTCAAGCCACAAAACGTGCTGGTCGGCGACGACGGCCGCCCTCGGGTGCTCGACTTCGGCCTCGCGCGGGCCGAGATCGACACCACCTTCGAGCGAAGCGACGACGCGGCCCGCGATGGCGGCTCGCTCACTCGCACCGGAAGTCTGGTGGGGACCCCGGCCTATATGGCACCAGAGCAGCTGGTCGAGGGCGGGAACGTCGACGCACGCTCGGACATCTTCGCGTTCTGCGTCACCACGTTCGAGCTTCTGTTCGGCCAGCGCCCGTTCGAAGGGAACACCCTCGATGCGATCACCGAGTCGATCCGAGCCGAACGGATCGTGCCGCCTCCGGCCGACAGCCCTGCCCCGCGGTGGATCGCCCGCGTGCTCGCCAGTGGCTTGCGGGCCAATCCGGACGACCGTCCCGCGTCCATGCGCGCCCTGCTGGTGCAGCTGCGCCAAGATCCCGCCGCACTCCGCCGCCGCCTGGCCACCACGGTGACCGCCATGGGCCTGACCGCCGTCGTCGTGGCCGCCGTCGTCGAGCCCAACCTCCAAGACGAGGCCTCGCGCTGTGCCTCGGGGCAGCAGCAGCTCGACGGAATCTGGGACCCGGACAAGGCCCATGCCGTGAGCGAGGTGTTGTCGATGACCAACACCAGCTATGCGCAGAGCACCACCGCGTTGGTCACCTCCACGCTGGACGACTACCGACGAGCGTGGGCCACCATGCACGACGAGGTGTGCGAGGCCACCATCGTGCGTGCAGAGCAGTCCACGCGCACCATGGACCTCGAGATGGCGTGCCTCCACCACGCCCGCTCCTCCCTCGACGCCGTCGTCCAGGCCCTGCAGCAGGCCGATCGATCGGCGATCTCCCGGGTCCCCAAGCTGCTGGGGCGCTTGCCGGCGCTGGCCCACTGCAACGACATCGAGGCGCTGTCCGCCAAGGCCCCGCCGCCGTCC
>JAHZJA010001139.1 GCA_022601155.1 Deltaproteobacteria bacterium
ACCGTGCGCGACCTGATGGAGGTCGTGGTGCTGGTCCAAGGCGATTTTCCCCGCATCGTGCTCAGCGCGGGGCAGCGGGTCCGTACGCCCTGACCGCGCCGAGTGGGCCGGAAGCGGCCTTGCCACCGAGGAGCGCGCCGCGTGGCGTACACTAGGGAGGAGCCGTGGACGCCACCCCTCCCGACGCCGAGTTGCTGCAGGCCTGGCGAGACTCTGACCACGATGCTGGCAACGAGCTGGTGCGTCGCCACTTCATGTCGGTGTATCGGTTCTTCGTCAACAAGGTTGGCGGTGCCGACGAGGTCGACGACCTGCTGCAGCGCACGTTCTTGGCGTGCGTCGAGGGCCGCGACCGCGTCCGCGACGACGCATCGCTCCGCGGTTACATCTTGGGCATCGCTCGCAACCAGATGCTGATGTACGTGCGCCGTCGGCAGCGGGACCGCCAGCGCATGGCCCCCGGCGAGGTCTCTGTCGCGGAGATTTCAGGCTCACCCAGCCAGGTGATGGCCGGCCGCGACGAGCAAAAGTTGCTGCTCATGGCGCTGCGAGAGATTCCCCTGGATCTCCAGACCGTGGTCGAACTCTACTACTGGGAAGAGCTGTCGGTGGCGCAGATGGCGGAGGTCCTCGAGATCCCCGCCGGTACGGTGAAGAGCCGATTGTTCAGAGCCCGAGATGCACTACGCCAGCAACTCGAACAGATGAACGCGCCGGATGACATTCGCAAGACGACCGTCGATGGGTTCGAACACTGGGCTCGATCCCTACGCGCGGTGCTCGAACGCGAGCCCAGCCAAGAGATCTGAGGGCAACAGGCCGCACTGCGTAGGGCACCCCCGCGCGTTCGAGAAACGTGACGTGACGTGACGCCACCGCGGCTCGGCCCCCGTGGGTGCGTATGCTAGTTTTCTTGGGTCGGTTCAACGGCGGCCATGTCTCGATCCATCTCCATGGAGGCTTCGCTCGGTAGCTACCGGGTGGTGCGCAAGCTGGGGCAGGGAGGGATGGCCGAAGTGTTCCTGGTGCGCCGCAAGGTGCCCGGCACCGAACAGTGGGCCCAGGCGCAAGAGCTCGCGCTCAAGCGGATTCGCCCCGAGCTGGCCGACAACCCCGAGTACAGCGAGATGCTGCTCGAAGAGGCTCGGCTCGGCGCGGCGCTGCACCACCCCAACCTCGTCGAGGCCTACGACGTGGGCAACCACGAGGGCCAGCTGTTCTTCACGATGGAGCTGGTGCGTGGGCCCGAGCTGCGGCACATCGTCCGCGAGGCAGCCCAGTCGGAGGGGCGGCTGTCTCTGGCGCATGCGATCGCGATCGTGTTGGGGGTGGCGGCCGGCCTGCATCACGCCCACGAGATGCACACCATGGACGGGATGCCGCTGCGCATCGTGCATCTGGATGTGTGTCCCTCCAACGTGTTGGTCAACGACGAGGGCTACGTCAAGCTCATCGACTTCGGCATCGCCAAGACCGATCGCACCGCGTTCTTGCGGTTGCTCGCCGATGGTTCGTGGGCGGGACCCATTCCACAGCAGGTCGACGACGCGCTGCGCCGCGGAACGATGGCGTACATGTCACCCGAGCAGTGTGTGGGCAACGGCCTCGATCGGCGCAGCGATGTGTTCTCGCTGGGGGTGATCTTGTGGGAGCTGACCGTCTGGGCTCGATTGTTCCGTGCACCCAGCCAGTCCGAGGTCTTCGATCGCATCGTCTACCACGACGCCACTGCACCGCGCTCGATCGTCCCGGACTATCCCCCGGGGCTCGAGGCGATCGTGATGAAGGCGCTGGCCCGCGACCCCGCAAAGCGCTTCCAGACTGCGCTGCAGCTGCGGGAGGCGCTCGAGGATTTCGCGTTCTCTCAGGGCTTGCACGCCTCGCCGGTTCGGCTGTCGCAGCTGATGCGCAAGCTGTTTCCCGCCAAGCCGCCGGCCGAGCCGCCGGCCGAGCCGCCGGCCGAGTCCGATGACAACGCCGACGCGCTCGCCCGCCGCTATCAGTCGATCGGGACCCGCTGGCGCTCGCGCAATGGCTCGGCGGAGTAGTCGTCCTCAGCACCCAGCCACTCGATGATGGCGCGGCGGAGTACCCGGTGGGTTCGTCGTGCATCGGGCATGCGCGCCAGCGCGTGCTGGGCAGCGGCTCGGGCTCCGGGATCGTCGTCGGCCGCCGCGAGCAACCGGGCGCGGGCAAAGCCGGCCCGCCCCGCGAGGGCGGGCTCGCAGCCGAGGCGCTCGCAGGTGCTCTCCACCTCGCGTACGTCGGCCCACGCCGCACGCGTGCGTCCCTGGGCGACCAGTGCCTCGGCCCGACCCGTCAGGGGCTCGACCTCCAGAGCAGGCGAGGGCAGAGGTAGAGCCCGCATCCGGCGGATGGCCTCGGTATACAGCTCGACGGCTCGCGCAGCGTCACCTGCGGATCGATACCCTTCGGCCTCGTTGACCAGCGCCCACGCGGACTGGACGTGGTCGGGGCCAATCCCGAGCTCGGCCAGTCGTCGAGCTCGACCGTAGGCCGCCAGCGCTGCGTCGTGGTGGCCTGCACGCGAGTGCACCCGGCCGAGCCCG
>JAHZJA010000095.1 GCA_022601155.1 Deltaproteobacteria bacterium
CTCCACGACGGCCATCTGCATCCCCAGACAGATGCCGAGGAACGGCACGTTCTGTTCGCGGGCCCACCGGATCGCCTCGATCTTGCCCTCGCTGCCGCGCTGCCCGAACCCGCCGGGGACCAAGATCCCCGCGAACCCGGCGAGGAGTTTGTCGGCGCCACGATGGGCGATCTCCTCGGCGTCGACGTAGCTGATGTCGACGGCGGCCCCGTGGGCGAGACCGCCGTGGGTCAGCGCCTCGCTCAAGCTCTTGTAGGACTCGGCGAGGTCGACGTACTTGCCGACCATCGCGATGCGCACCGTCTGCCGCGGCGCGGCCAGGGTCTCGACGATGCGGTGCCAGTGCGACAGCTGGGGCTCACGCGTCCAGATGTTGAGCAGCCCGCACAGCTTGTCGTCCATGCCGGCTTCGTGCAGCGCCAGCGGCACCTTGTAGATGGTGTCGAGGTCTTCCAACGGAACGACCGCGTCGTAGTCGACGTTGGTGAACAGCGCGATCTTGTCTTTGACCGCGCGCGGCAGGGGTCGGTCGGCACGACACACCAAGATGTCGGGCTGAATGCCGATCTCCCGCATCTTCATGACCGAGTGCTGGGTGGGCTTGGTCTTCACCTCTCCCGCGGTCGCGAGATAGGGCAGCAGGGTCAGGTGCACGAACACCGCGTTCTCGCGGCCGACCTGGAGCCGGAGCTGCCGAATGGCCTCGAGGAACGGCAGGCTCTCGATGTCGCCGACGGTGCCGCCGATCTCCACGATCAGCAGATCGAGTCCGTTGGCCGCCCCGAGGATGCACTCCTTGATCTCGTTGGTGACGTGGGGAATGACCTGGACGGTCTGCCCCAGGTAGTCACCGCGCCGCTCCTTGCGGATCACGGCCTCGTAGATCTGGCCGGAGGTGTAGTTGCTGTGCCGCGACATTCGGTGCGACACGAACCGCTCGTAGTGACCGAGATCGAGATCGGTCTCCGCCCCATCGTCGGTGACGAACACCTCCCCGTGCTGGGTCGGGTTCATCGTCCCCGGGTCGACGTTGAGGTACGGATCGAGCTTCTGCAGGCCGATGTTGAGCCCGCGATTTTCGAGCAACGCACCCATCGCTGCGGCACACAAACCCTTGCCCAGCGAGGAGGTCACGCCTCCGGTAACGAAAATGAACTTGGTCCGTTGTTTCCCGGGCGTCATCGTGCGTTCTCCCGTCGCATCCGCGCTGCGCCACTACGTGTTGGCCAGCACCCGGGAGAGCACGCTACCACGACGGACCATCCCGGCCGTGGGGTCGTGCGCTCCGCGAGAAGGTTTACGGGGTGAGGAGCCTCGCTCACGAGTTCCGCCAACGGGCAGATTCTCGCCAGGCGCGCCCCTCGTCGACCACCGCTCCTGCGGTTGGTCCTCCGGCCACACTACGGGCGGCCCGCACCGCAGCCGCGGCGGCGACCGCGACCGAGTGCGACGCATCGTCGTGCGTGTGGGGGGCCGTCAGCGCGGGGTGGAGATCGATGTAGCGGGTCGAGACCTCGCGACCGCCGACGAAGTCCGGCTCGGTGAGGATGCGCTGGTGCAGGGGAATGTTGGTGGGGATTCCCAGCAGGACCGTGCCGTCCATCGCCGCCCGCATGCGAGCTATCGCTGATGCCCGGTCGGGGCCCCAGGTGGTCACCTTCGCGATCATCGGGTCGTAGTGGGTCGAGACCTCACTGCCGTCGCTGACCGCGGTATCGATGCGCAAGCCCGAGCCCTGTGGCCAGCGAATGCGGTGCACGGGTCCCGGCCGCGGCAAGAACGACACGGGGTCCTCCGCGTACACCCGACACTCGATCGCATGACCATGAAAGGTCACGTCGCTCTGGTCGTAGCCGAGGGGCTGTCCGGCCGCGACCCGGAGCTGATCCCACACGAGATCCCGTCCGGTGACCGCCTCGGTCACCGGGTGCTCGACCTGCAGGCGGGTGTTCATCTCGAGAAAATAGAACCGGGGGCCGTCGGGCGTCTCTTCGAACAGGAACTCGATCGTCCCGGCGCTGCGGTAGCCCACCGCACGAGCAGCCTTGGTCCCGACCTCCCCCATCTGCTGGCGGATCGCCTCCGACATCTGGGCGCTGGGGGACGGCGACTCTTCGATGACCTTCTGATGACGACGCTGGACGGAGCAGTCGCGCTCTCCCAGGTGCACCACGTTGCCGTGGGCGTCAGCCATCACCTGGATCTCGACGTGGCGTGCCTTCATCACCGCGCGCTCGATGAAGATTCGGTCGTCCCCAAACGCAGCCAGAGCCTCGCGCGCCGCGGCCTCGAATGCCGCGGCCACAGCCGCAGGCTCGTGGACGATCCGCATGCCCTTGCCGCCACCGCCGGCCGAGGCCTTCACCATCACGGGGAATCCGATCTCGGCGGCAGCCCGCTCGGCGGACGCCACGTCGGTCACGTCGTCGACGCCCGGCACGACCGGAACCCCAGCCTCGATCATCGTCCGACGAGCGGAGACCTTGTCGCCCATCACCTCCATCGCGTGGGCGGGTGGACCCACGAAGGTGATCCCTGCGGCCTCGCACGCCGACACCAGCTCGGGTCGCTCGCTGAGAAAGCCGTAGCCGGGATGGATCGCTTCGGCGCCCGTGCGCTGGGCCGCCTCGATGATCCGATCGGTGCGGAGGTAACTGTCGCGTGCCGCGGCGGGACCGATACACAGCGCCTCGTCGGCGTCGAGCACGTGCAACGAACCACGGTCGGCCTCGCTATGGACGGCGACCGTGCGAATGTCGTGCTCGCGACAGGTTCGGAAGACGCGGCGGGCAATCTCACCGCGGTTGGCGACCAGGACCTTGCGAAACGGCGGCGTGCTCATCGGGCGGACGCAGATGTACCAGACCCTCGGCCGCTGGTCGTGGCCGAGCTGCCATCTGCAGCGGTCTCGGCCCCGGTGCTGCTGGACGCGCCAGTTTCCGAGCCCCGCCCGGTCGGCGCGGCCTGGCCGCGGCCTGCATCGGCAACGGGGCTTGCCAGCGACGGTGGTCGCGGCTGCGGCCACACCGCAGGCGGTGCTCTGTCACCACAACCGAACGCGGCGCTCACCACCAGCAGCGCGAGCGCCCGCCTTCGGCAATACCTCGCGCTACGCTGCGCCGCCGCCATCTTCGGTGACGGGCTCGGTGGCCTCGGCATCGTCGGCGACATCATCTTCACCAGCGAACTCGTCGGCGTCGTCTTCAACGGCGGCCTCAGTGGACTCGGGGGGGGTCCCCGTGTCGGTCAGCTCGCCGTCTTCGTCGGAGTCGGGATCGGCGGTCTTCTTGGCCTGCTTGTTGAGCGCCTCGGGATCGGTGTCGAGCTCCTCGACATCGTCCTCGACGTCGTCTTCGAGGTCGTCATCTTCCAGGGCCCGCAGCGAGGCGGCCTCGAGGAAGGTGTGCTCGGACGTGGTCACCCGAAGCTGGCGACGCTGCTCCTCGATGAAGTCGACCATCGTTCCGGCGACCTCCTCCTTGAAGCGAACGCGGTCGGCACTGATCTCCCGCAGCGCGGTGACGCCTTCCTTGTTGTCGCACTCCACCATTGCTCGACCGCGCCCCTCACTGAGCGCACGAGCGCGGCGCGAACCCAGGATGGTGAGCGCGAACCGGTTGGGGATGCGAGCGAGGCAGTCTTCGACCGTTACGCGAGCCATGAGCCGCGGAGTATGGGCATGCGCGTAGGGCGACGCAAGTCCACCCCGCACAGGCCCTTCCGCATGGCTTCGAGCCTGCCGCAGGCCGATCTGCGCTAGCGCCGCGAGTGCGGCTCCGTCGGTCGGGCCGCAGCCCGACTACATCTCGACGAGGACCTGTTGGCCGCGCTCGCGCAGCTCCAGGCTGTCTTGCACCCAGCGAATGAACCGCTTGGCGATCTCGGGGTCGAACTGGAACACCTTCGACAGCTCCAGCAGAGCCTCGAGCTCACCCTCGACCAACTTGTTGTCAGCCATCGCCGCACACACGGCCTGGTAGTACAAGAAGATCCGGGCCTCGCGATGCTTGACCTCGTGCGCCACCGCATTGAGGTCGGCGGGATCCGAGAATTCCTTGCGGACCTGGTCGCGCTCCTCGGGCAGCAACATCATCTGCCCCATCAGCTCCTCGACGAAGTGTCGCTCGGAGTCCGAGACCTGGTTGTCGCGCGAGGCCATGATCGCGACGGCACGCGCCACCGCAACCTGCTCCTCGGGGGTAATCAGCTCTCCGATGGGAAAATCGAGCATGGGGGCAGCTCCGGAGCGGGATGCTACCCCATCCGCTGCGGTCGGGCCACCGCTGTCCGCACAATCGGTCGTTGTTCCTCGCGGACGCAGCCGCGCGCCTTGACACCCCATCACCCGCGCGACAAAAAGGACATCGCTTCCTGACAATTAGACGTGACTGGTGGTGATCCCACGTCCACGACCCCGCGGGGTTTGGGACGAGTGGATCCTCGAGGGAAGCTCGGTGCCAAGCCGACGCGGCTCCCGCCACTGTAATCGGGGACGACGGTGCAATGAGGCCACTGGGACCTACGCGGTCCTGGGAAGGCGCACCGAAGGACGATCCGAGAGCCAGGAAACCTACGCTGGTCACGTTCTCAACCACGACCCGAGACGGTGAGACGGGAGAAAACTCGCCATCTTGCTCACGTCCGCACAAGCCGCGGCGTTCGCCACCTCGGCATTCGTCCGTCCCGCGGTTCCCCCCGCGCTGCTGCCCTCGACTTGCCTCGAGGTCGTGTCCTCGTGTCTTGGCACCGAACCGCCGACGGTCCCGCGGAAGTCGGCCGGTTTGGACCAGCAGGCCCGGCCGCACCACCCCACCGCGGCCGCGACCCGCTCGGGCACGCGCGCCCCATCGCCCAGCCCCACGGACGCGAACCGCTCGGGCACGCGGTCCCAGCCGCACGAGCCCACATCTGACGCGACCAATAGGGACCCGCGGTCCCAGCCGCACGAACGCACATCTGACGCGAGCGGTACGGGCACGCAGGCCCAGCCGCACGAGCCCACATCTGACGCGAGCGGTACGGACCCGCAGGCCCAGCCGCACGAGCCTGTCGCCGATGCGGACGCAGGTTCGCCATACCGCACCGTCGTTCGCACCGACGAGCAGTCCAGCAATCCTCTTTCGGCACAGCGGGCCATCGACGATACGACGCCCGGATTTGCGACGGCGGTCGATCTCCAGCACGAGCCCGGGACTGCGCCCGCGGACTCACTGCCCGAGGTCCTGTCTCGAACCGCCGGGACCTCGGTGCGGTCGATCGGAGGCCTCGGCCAATTCGGTTCGATCTCGCTGCGCGGCAGCAGTCCCCAGCAAGTCGCCGTGTTCCTCGACGGCGTGCCGCTCACCAGCAGCGTCGCGGGGCTGGTCGACCTGGGCAGCCTGCCTCTCGATGGCCTCGCCCGCGTGGAGATCTACCGCGGCTACGTGCCCGTGGAGTTTGGCAGCGCAGCGATCGGCGGAGCGGTCGATCTGGTCGCGGCCCCGGCGTGGCGCCGCGCTGCCGTGTCCATCGACGCGGGGTACGGCTCGTTCGGTGCCCGTCAGACCCGGCTGTCGCTGCGCGGACCCCTGGGTCGCTCCGGTCGCACCGCGGGCGCCATCACGGCCGGCTATGCGGGCGCCACCGGGAACTTCCCGTTCCACGACGACGGCGGCACGCCCGACCTGTCCGGCGACGACCGAACGACGCGCCGCATCGGCAACGACTACGATCGGGTGGCGGTCCACGGCCGGGTCGATCATCGCCGCGGCCCATGGCGGGTGTCGGTGCAGCAGCTGGCGCAGTACAAGGATCAAGGCATTCCCGGGCCCGCGGGAGCGCAGGCTCGCAGCGTCCGCCTCGGCACCTTCGTCGGCCGCACCGTCGCCAGCGCGCGTCGCTACGGCGTGGGCGGACCGGGCGGGCGGCTCACGTGGAAGGCCGGGCTGGGGGTGCAGCGATTCGCACTCGATGATCCCGCGGGCGAGGTGGGGTTGGGCGCCGACCAAGAGCGACGTTGGGGCGTGGACCTATACCTCTCGCCTCGGCTGCGGCTCCCTCTTTGGCGCGGAGCCTACCTGGGCCTGGTTGCCGATCAGCGCCTCGAGCGACTCGACGTCGACGAGCGCAGCCCCACCGTCGGCACCACGGGCGATGCCCAACGCAGCCGGGTGGCCTGGGGTGCGGGCTTCGAGCTCGAGCAGTTCGCCTTCGACGATCGCCTGCTCCTGGCCCCGGTGTTGCGTGTCGATGCCTTGCGCAGCCGCTTCGCCGTGCCGACGGGTGCAGGTGAACAAGACGACCAGGGACGA